>JAFWSS010000198.1 GCA_017524385.1 Prevotella sp. | reverse complement strand
ATTGAAGATTTCATTCAAATTTCAATTTTGAGTCTTGTTTGAGCAAATAGCGGTGTTAGTTATCCCCTCCCCTCAAGGGGAGGGGCAGGGGTGGGGTCTGTAACTTGTTGTTTTTCAAGACTTATTCACCCCACCCCAACCCCTCCCCTGAGATGGGAGGGGAGATGCGCACCGCCCTTTTGCTTGAACTCTGCCGAGTCGCGACAAAAATCAGCAAAGCTAAAATTGAAAAGCCCTAGGGGCGGGTCTTGCACCCACACGCTTATAACAATCGGAGAAAACAGAGCAATAAGAGCTATCAGAGTGTTCTGAATATTCGGAATAATCAGAGGAATCGGGTTATTCTGATTATTCGGAGGAGTTGATGCATTTTTTTCGGAATAATATACACCTATGTCGATTATTTTTATTACTTTTGCATCGTTTTTAAAAGACAGCTTTATTTTAACATCATCGATATGAAAATCTCACACATTGAACATTTGGGAATCGGTGTTCAGAGCATCGAAGAATCCCTCCCCTTTTTCGAGGAAGTACTTGGACTGAAATGCTACGCCATCGAGGAAGTAGCCGACCAAAAAGTGAAAACCGCCTTCTTGAAATGCGGTGAAGTGAAACTGGAGTTGCTTGAGCCGACATCACCCGAAAGCACCATTCAGAAATGGATTGACAAAGGCGGTCGCGGCGTGCACCATGTGGCATTCTGCATCGAAGACGGAGTGGCCAACGCACTCGCCGAACTTGACGGCAAAGGCATACGCCTCATTGACAAGGCACCACGCAAGGGAGCCGAAAACCTGAACATTGCGTTCCTGCACCCGAAATCAACATGCGGCATCCTCACGGAGCTGTGCGAGCATTAAGCCATCACATAGAAACATCCTGCAAAGCAGAACAACCATAAAAAGACAAAATGAGCAAACAATTAGAAAAAATCAAAGCCCTTGTCGCCAAGCGCGAACAGGCTCGTCTCGGTGGTGGAGAGAAAGCCATCGAGAAACAGCACGCACGTGGCAAGTATACCGCACGTGAGCGCATCGACATGCTGCTTGATGAAGGCAGTTTCGAGGAGTTCGATATGTTCAAACTCCATCGTTGCACCAACTTTGGCATGGAGAAGAAGCAGTTCCTCGGCGACGGCGTGGTGGCCGGCAGCGGCACCATCGACGGGCGCTTGGTTTACATCTTCGCACAAGACTTCACCGTCAACGGTGGTTCTCTTTCCGAAACCATGGCAGAGAAAATCTGCAAGGTGATGGACATGGGTATGAAAATGGGCGCACCGGTCATCGGCATCAACGACTCCGGCGGCGCACGAATCCAAGAAGGCATCAACGCTCTGGGAGGATACGCCGAAATCTTCGAGCGCAACATCCTCGCTTCTGGCGTCATCCCACAGATTTCCGGCATCTTCGGCCCCTGCGCCGGCGGCGCCGTCTACTCCCCCGCCCTCACCGACTTCACGTTGATGATGGAGAACACCTCCTATATGTTCCTCACAGGCCCGAAGGTGGTGAAAACCGTCACCGGAGAGGACGTGGACCAGGAGCACCTTGGAGGCGCCTCCGTGCACGCCACCAAGAGCGGTGTGACACATTTCACCGCCGCTACCGAGGAGGAAGCACTCGAGATGATCAAGACGCTGATGAGCTACATACCCTCCAACAACATGGAGGAAGCACCCCGCAAACCCTGCGACGACCCCATCAACCGCATGGAGGACAGCCTCAACGAAATCCTTCCCGACGACCCCAACATGGCCTATGACATGTACAAAGTCATCGCTGCCATCACCGACAATGGGGAGTTCTTCGAGGTGCAACCCAAGTTCGCAAAGAACATCATCGTAGGCTTCGCACGCTTCAACGGACAGAGCGTGGGCATCGTGGCCAACCAACCTGCATGCTATGCCGGCGTGCTCGACGTGAACGCCAGCCGAAAGGGTGCTCGCTTCGTGCGCTTCTGCGACGCATTCAACATCCCCATCGTCAGCCTCGTCGACGTGCCAGGATTCCTCCCCGGAACAGGACAGGAATACAACGCCGTGATTCTCCATGGAGCACAGTTGCTCTACGCATATGGAGAAGCCACCGTGCCAAAGGTGACCATCACTCTTCGCAAGAGCTACGGCGGCAGCCACATCGTGATGGGTTGCAAGCAGCTACGCACCGACCTCAACTACGCATGGCCCAACGCAGAAATCGCCGTGATGGGTGCCTCCGGAGCCGTCGCTGTGCTCTGCGCCAAGGAAGCGAAAATGAAGAAAGAGGCTGGTGAAGACGTGAAAGCCTTCCTCGCTGAGAAGGAAGAGGAATACTCCGAACTGTTCGCCAACCCCTACCAGGCAGCGAAATACGGCTACATCGACGATGTCATCGAGCCGCGCAACACGCGTTTCCGCATCTGCCGCGCACTGGCACAACTCGCCACCAAGCGTCAGAACCTGCCTGCAAAGAAGCATGGCAACATCCCTATGTAATGTGTGACACAAGGGAAGGCACCGCCCCATGGTGGTGCCTTCCCTTATACAATGCTAAATCCCTCTCAAATGGCAACATCAAGCAACGAAGTGTATGCAGCCATCGCCTTGGCGCTGCACGAATTCAAGGGCAACAACGTGCACGACGTGGAAACGGGCATCATCACCATACGCGAGCACCACACCGAGTGGAACGCACACCTCCCGATGACCACGATGCATCCTTGACACCAACCTCACAGGTGTTTTCTGTGAAATAGTTTTTAACCAAGGTGGAAGACACCCGGCATCGCCTGGCATGGAGTCCGCCGACAAAACAGCATATTATGAAAACTTACAAATATACAATCAATGGTAACAAATACGAGGTGGCCATAGGCGACATCGCCGACAACATCGCCACAGTGACCGTCTATGGCGACGAGTACAAGGTGGAGATGGAACCAGAGGCTGAACCCGAGAAGAAGAAGGTCGTGGTGAAGACAGGGGCTGCCAAGGAAAGCGCTCCCGAAGCCGACGCCCCCGCCGCCTCAGGCCCTGTGAACACCGCCAACGCACTCAAGGCACCGCTGCCAGGCGTCATCACCGAAATCAAGGTGGCTGTGGGCGACAAGGTGGCTGCCGGCGACGTCGTCCTGGTGCTGGAAGCAATGAAGATGGCCAACAACCTGGAGGCCGAGAAAGACGGCACGGTCACTGCCATACTCGTGAAGCAGGGCGCCAGCGTGATGGAAGACACGCCACTGGTGGTCATCGAATAAGACAACACGCCTGCTCAAGATAGGACATCAAAGACGGATGGCACGGCCGACCGTCTTTGATGTCCTATCTTTTTTAAAAAAAGAAGACAAATATCTTAATAAAGCAAAAAGTATTTTCATATTCGGCTTTTTTTTCGTAAATTTGCACATTCATTTTTAAGCGAGGGTTTACCCTGCGCCATAATATGCCACCTAAATTATAACAACAGAGATGTCCAAGAAAGTCCTATTCATCAACCAAGAGATAACCCCCTACGTGCCAGAAAGCGAAATGTCTGAATTGGGGAAAGCACTTCCACAAGTCATGCAGGAGCAAGGCTACGAAATACGCACTTTCATGCCCAAATGGGGCACGATCAATGAGCGACGCGGCCAGTTGCACGAGGTCATCCGACTCTCAGGCATGAACCTGATCATCGACGACACCGACCACCCGCTGATCATCAAGGTGGCTTCAATACCCGTCGCACGCATACAAGTCTATTTCATCGACAACGACGACTATTTCCAAAAACGCAAGATGGAAGAAGACGAGAACGGCGTGGAGTATGCCGACAACGGAGAGAGAGCCATCTTCTTCGCAAGGGGCGTATTGGAAACTGTGAAGAAATTGAGATGGACCCCCGACGTCATCATCTGCCAAGGATGGATGGCTGCCGTGGTGCCCTTCTACATCAAAACCGCTTATCATGAAGAACCTTCGTTCGCCAACGCAAAGGTGGTGACCTCGCTCTTCAGCAAGCAGTTGAAAAACGACTTTGGCACAAACTTCAAGCAGTGTGTCGCCTTCCGTGAAGCCACACCCGAACTCATGGCCGGATATGACGACAACTTCAATTCCATCGAACTCTGCAAACTGGCCATCGACTACAGCGACGGCATCGTGGAAGCCGGAGAGCAAGTCTGCCCCACGCTGATGGAATATGCCAAAAGCAAAGGCCTGCCCATTCTGAGCCATCCCGATTCAGACAACTACAAACAGGTCTATAAAGAATTCTATGAGTCTTTTTTAGGTGAATAATCAAAAGGAAATGAGCACCCGTCTCTTTCAAGCTGCCATTCTGGCGGCACTCATCCTGTCGTCATGCGACGACACCACCAACGACATCGGCATCTCACTGACCGACAATGTAGACAAACTCGCCATAGCAACCAGCACTTTCGAGGCTTCCTCACGCTCTGTTGCCGTCGATTCCGTAGTGTCACGAAGCACCACCGGATATCTGGGAAGAATCAAAGACCCGGAAACCGACGCATACGTCACTGGGGATTTCATGACGCAGTTCAACTGCCTCGAAGGCTATCAACTTACACCTAAGGACAGCTTGGCGGGCTTCGACGAACTAGGCGAGGTCATTGCCGACTCATGCGAGATAAGACTGTTCTACAACAAATACTACGGAGACTCGTTGGCTACGATGAAACTCACGCTCTACGAGCTCGACCGCCCGATGCGCGAGGACACCACCTATTACAGCGACTTCAGTCCCCTCAAAGAGGGATATGTGAGACAAGATGGCATTCAGACCACCAAGACCTACACGCTCATCAACAACTCCGACGAGGAGAATAGCAAGGCAACGGACTACATCAACAACATTTGCGTGCGCTTGAACGCCCCCTACACCGACAAGCAGGGGGTCACTTACAACAACTACGGCACATATATCATGCGCAACTTCTACGAGCATCCCGAATATTTCAAGAATGCCAACACATTCAGGACAAAACTGATGCCTGGCTTCTTCTTCAAAGTGACGGGGGGCATGGGCTCCATGGCATATGTGTCGGCACCACAACTCAACATCTACTACAGGGTCCATGTGAAAAACGACAGCATAGGAAAACGCGTCACCCTGTTCAACGGAACCGAGGAAATCCTACAAACCACCACCGTTACCAATGACGCCAACGCCATCGCCAACCTGGTGGCCGACGAAAGCTGCACATACATCAAAAGTCCGTCGGGCATCTTCACAGAAGTCACTCTTCCTGTGGAAGATATCATGAGAGGGCACGACAACGACTCCATCAACAGTGCCAAAATCACGTTCAATCGGCTGAACAACGAGCATTGGAACGCCTTCAACCTGCCGACTTCCGACAGACTGCTCATGGTGGAAACCGACAGCCTTTACAGTTTCTTTGAAAACGGCAAGGTTGCCAACAACAAGCATTCGTTCCTCGCCTCATACTCCACCACGGGCAACAATTACACCTTCAGCAACATCGGAGCTCTCATCAGCGCCATGCACACGGCCAAGACGGAAGGGATGAAGAAAGACCCCGACTGGATGGCGAACCACCCCAACTGGAACAAGGTGCTGCTCGTACCTGTCTCAACTACAATCACCTCATATAGTTCTTCCACATTGCTCACAAACGTGTGCAACGACATGTCGCTCACCAGCACACGCCTGCAAGGCGGAAAGTACTCACCCATCAAAATACATATCATCTACAGCAAGTTTGAATAGAGACGATGGCTGACAATTACCTGGAATACCGCCGCGAGTCGTATGAACGAAAAAAAGAGGAGTGGCTACGCAAAAAGAGGCACCTGCCTCCCAAGCCACAACGACCAGAAAAACCCGACGACGAAGCATTGTAAAACAAAATAACAAACCGGCCTGATGTATCACTACGTCAGGCCGGTGAACTATAAATCAACTCTCTCAAAATTGCTTGACACGTTGAAAACGAAAAAAGTCATCTTATTTACCTAATAGGCAATTGGTTCAAAGATGATGTCATCCTAAACCAATCTTTTTCCTTAAAAACTACCTATACAAAGATTCTCATTAGTCGTTCTGATTTTGCAAAATTACACAGAATAATCAAGAAAACCACCAAACTATCACAATAATTAGTGTAAAAATGCCATTTTATTGATTTATGTCAATTGGAGGAGCGCATGATGGCAGGTTGCACCGCAATATGACAAAGACAATATGACAAAGACAACATTAGCCTTCCCCCTCTATGCCTGAAGGGGAAGGCGAATGCTTTTTCAAACGTGCTTTTTCTTGAAGTAAGTTACATCTGCGCTGGCTGTAGGCTCTATCATTTCATTGTAAAAACACATGCGACACTCTCTTTCCTCCTTGAACATCGCATCGGCCTGCTCTTCATTTCGAGCGAAGCTGAGCGTGTGGCGGATTCCCATCGACGAGGCCATACCCTCCACGTCCAAGTCATCCGTACCAATGAAAGTGAAGGTCCAGTGTTGTTCCGTCAACTTTTCGACAAGGTTCTTCACCATCTTGAGATCGTATTCCCTAGAAGCGTTCTCATAGCCGTCGGTGATGATGGTCACCAGCACCGAATCACCATCTTGGGTCTGTGCGTTCACCTTGGCAATGCCCGACCCAATGGCATCGTAGAGCGGCGTGCAGCCTCCCGGTCGGTAGTCGCTCTCCTTGAGAGGCACCACTGCCATGCCTTCAGCATTGTTGTAATGGAAGTTGGTGTGGTTGGAATCGAAGGTGATCAGCGTCACATATTGTTCCAAGTCGGGGTTCTGCTCAGCACAAATCTTGATGGTCTGCAACGTCTCGTTCATACCTGAGAATGCTTGCTGTCGGATTGCACACATGCTTCCACTTTCATCAACGATGATCAAATTGAATACTCTTTTTTTCATTTCCCTTTATTTTTTTGAAGATTAAACATTATTGTTATTGAGCATGCTTCTATAACCAATAAGGAAAAAATTCTTATAAAATTAAGCAGAGAATGGAAAAAAGTGTATTTTTGCAAAAAAAATTGCCAATGATTGAGAATCTTTCAGATGCTGAAATCCTGCAAGGACTGAAACAGTATGACGAGAAGGTGACGAATGAATTCTTTTATGACACTTGTCGTATAGCCTATTGCATGGATGACAAGAAATATGGGCTGCGCTACAAGACGGGGATGGATTTTTATTCCCTGGCCCATGAGTATTATCTGCGTTTGTGCAACAACGGCTGGCGACAACTTGAAAAACAAAAGTCCAGCATCACCCTTGCCAACTGGACAATCAACGGATTTCATTACCTTGTACGCGAGCGACTCAACTCCTATTTAAAAAATCATCTTGAAGAGAGTTTGGAGGAACGGACTTCAAAAGGGCAATTGATGTTCGACACACCAGCAGACAACACCCAGGAAGAAGTTAAGCAGATGGTCGAGGAGATTTGCCATGCTTACTATGGCTCAGACCGCAAGGCACAAAGCATACTACGAATGATTCTGATCATGGGCATGAAAGGCAAGGAGGTGGCATCCCTGTTGGGCATCACTCCTGCTGCTGTAAGCCAGCGCTATCACACGATGATGGAAAAGGTGGTGCGGCCATATTTCATCAAGTATTATGTCGAGCCTCAATGGGAATACTCCTCTTTCCCCCAAGAGACATCACCTATGCAGAGCTTATCGCTTAATACTGAAGAAAGCGTTAGTTCTATCTGTAACAAGGCCAAACGTTGGTTCAAGCATGACAAGACCGATGAGCCATTGGAAATAAACAGGCAACGTATTGAAATCTTAACTGTACGCATCACCCCGCCTGTCATCCAGACGCTCTCCGAGGACGAAATCTTTGTATTCGGAAGCGACCTGCGTGGCGTTCATTGCGGTGGAACAGCCTATCAAGCCTTGCGAAGTTTCGGGGCACAGCTGGGCAAGGGCGTAGGGCCGCAAGGACGGTGCTATGCCATCCCCACCATTGTAGGAGGACGGAACAACATCCGTCCATACATCTCTGAATTTCTGCGATATGTGATGGACCATCCCCTTCAGACATTCCTTGTCACACCCATCGGCTGCGGCATTGCAGGTTTTACTCCTGAAGAAATAGCGCCTATGTTTTATAGGGCCAAGAAAATTAGCAACGTCTATTTACCAAAAGAATTCTGGGAGGTCATCGGATAACACCAAAAGCTAGAACTTGATTCTCACGAACATAGGCGGTGACTCAACAATAAGCGACAAAAAACAGGGATGTTTTTCAACATATAATTTCCATATGATGAGTCATAAATTGTTGCAGACTAAAATCTATGGCATTTTATGATGGTGAAAATCAACATATAATTTCCATGTAATGAGTCATAAATTTCTGCAAACTAACATTTATGGCATTTTATGATGGTATAAGTCAACATATAACTTAAGTTTCGGAAGTAAAAATACCTTACAAAACTAGGATTTATCTTGTATGGCTACCGGTTGTGAAGTGAAGCCCGAAGGGCTGGGACGACCACAGGCAGGTGGTGGAGCGAAGCGTAACCCCTGCTTGACGATGTTATGAAATCAACAACCCCGAAGGGGTGGCAGAGCAACGATATGAAGTGTATGAAGTTGCCATTCTGCCACCCCTTCGGGGTT
>JAFWSS010000197.1 GCA_017524385.1 Prevotella sp. | reverse complement strand
TGATGAGCACGAGCACCATCATGAGAAAGGCGGGCATCACCACCATCACCACCACCACGGCGAGGGAGAAGCAGAGGAGTATGGCATTGGTACCTATGTATACTACCGACGTCAACCTATGGATTTGGGGAGGTTCGACGAGTTTGTGGCGCGCAAATGGCCCAAGAATGTCATACGTGCCAAGGGGTTATGCTATTTTTATGACGAGCAGGAGATATGTTACCTTTTTGAGCAAGCCGGCAAACAGTTGAGTATCAAGAATGCCGGACAATGGTATGCCACCATGCCTGCCGACGAGTTGCGTCAATTGCTTGAACGCGAACCTGGGCTACGACAAGACTGGGACGACCGATATGGCGACCGTATGCAGAAAATCGTCTTCATTGGGCAGCACCTGGATAAGAAAGCCATCGCTGAAGAACTGGATAAGTGCTTGGTTGAATAACATAGGTTGTTGCGACCTGTGGGAATGACAACTATCGGTGCGGTATGACCGCGATGCGGTCACCTTTTCAATAGCCGTAGGTCGGAACGACCTGCGGATACAGAATCAACAAAAGGAAAAGCACCCTGAAAGGGTGCCCCAACGATGACATTATGGCCTATACGAAATTGATTTACCATATCATCTTCCGTCCCCACGGCAATCGACCTGTCATTGTCGAGGAACATGAGCGCGACCTGTATATGTACATTCTTGGCTTTTGCCGTAAGCACAATTGTGTGCTCTACCGTATTGGTGGTATGCCTGACCATGTTCACTTATGTATAGGTCTGCATCCGACAATCGCTGTCGCCTCGTTCGTCCACGACCTGAAGATTGCCACTGGTAATTTTATGCGTAGTCGCAGCGACTTTTTCCCTTTGTTTGACAGATGGGAATCTAGTTACGGGGCGTTCACCTATGCCGAGACCGACAAGGATCGTGTGGTGGAATACATCAAGAATCAGAAGGAGCACCACAAGCGAGTCAATACACGTGACGAGATGCGTGCTATCCTCGATGAATTCGGTATCGAATATGATGACAGGTATATATAATTCATATTGTCCGATGATGTTGGGCGACCCCTTCAGGGTCGATGTTACACACGACGTCGGTTCCGCAGGTCGTTCCGACCTACGGCTATTGAAAGGAGACGCTTTCAGCGTCCCCCAGCACATCCGCATAGTACGCTCCAATCGGGCTTTACAAAGACTGCGGAACTTGTATGAGATTCATTATTCTTAATCGAGAAAACTTCAACTATTAACAACCACCCCAAATCACCCCATGCGAAGATTTTTCCTGACACTCGTTGCCTACTTGGCAATGGGCGCCACAGCGGAAGCCCAACTCATCATCAACGAATTGATGCAGTCGAACATCGACTGCATCATGGATGATGTGAATGAGTTTCCCGACTCTTGGGTGGAACTCTACAATACCACTCCTATCACCATCAATCTTGGCGACTATAGCATCGGTGTCACCCAAGAGGCTTCCAAGGCATGGAGACTGCCTAATCAGCAGGTCTTATCTCACAAATATGTCATCATCTTTTGCGACAAGGTTTCCGACAAGCTGCATGCCGATTTCAAATTGGAGTCTGGTAATGACGGCGCTGTCTTCCTTTTCAAGAACGGGGTCATTGTTGACCAGGTGGCAGGGTTGAACAAGCAACCGGCTCCCAACATCTCTTATGGAAGGAGGAGTGACGCCGTTCCGGAATGGGGATACCAGGCGGAGGCAACACCCAATGCCGCCAACTGCGGAAAGATATGTGAGAACATCCTCGGGCAACCTGTTTTCAGCCAAAAAGGGAGGGTGTTTGCAAGCAACAAGGTCATCACCTTGAAACTGTCTTTGCCGGAAGGTTCTCCCGAAGGGACGGTCATCCGTCTCACTTACGATGGCACGGAACCTACTGCATCTAGCCCTGTATACCAGGGCCCCATCAGTATCAACTCCACGCAAACCATCAGGGCAAAACTCTTTTGCGATGGATGGCTGTCACCACGATCCACCACCCATTCCTACATCTACCACACAAGGAGCGTCACCCTGCCGGTCATCTCCATCGTCACCGATGATAAGTATTTCTATGACAATAAATTAGGCATCTATGTAGATGGCACCTACAAAGATGGCACCAAGAACTTTGAGTTCAATTGGAGGAGACCCGTCAATTTCGAATTTTTCGAGCGGGGGGAGGTGGAAAGCAGTCTCAACCAGCTCTGCGAAACACGCGTACAGGGTGGGGCATCGAGAGGGTGCAAGCTGAAATCTCTTGTCGTTTATGCCAACAAGAGGTTTGGAAAGAAAAGACTCAAATATGAGTTCTTCCCTGACCAAAAACCGGGATTGGACAACTTCAAGTCCATCATTCTCAGAAATGCCGGCAATGACTTCGACTACCTCTATATGCGCGACGCCATCATACAGCGCACGATGGCGTCACACACCGACCTCGACTGGCAGGCGTGGAGCCCAGCCATCTTCTATGTCAACGGTGTCTACAAAGGCATCCTCAACATCAGGGAGAGAAGCACTGCTGATAACATTTTCAGCAACTACAACGAATTGGAAGACATTGACATGATTGAGAATTGGTGGGATTTGAAGGAGGGCACCAAGGTTAATTGGAATCAGTTCCAAGAATTTTATGCTGAGCATGGCCACACATTGGAGGAATATGCGCAATGGATAGACTGGGAGGAATTCATCAACTTGATGGTGATGAACCTATTTTACAACAACCAAGACTTCCCTGGGAACAACATCGTGATGTGGAGACCCAGGACGGAAGGCGGCGTGTGGCGTTTCGTAGCCAAGGACACCGACTTCGGATTGGGTCTCTATGGCGGCAGTCCTGCTTATAACACCATAGAATGGATATACAACCCTGATTATGATTCCGACAGAAGCTGGGCCAACAAATATGAATACACACGGCTCTTCAGGAGGATGATGGAGGATAAGGATTTCGAACGCGAGTTCATCGACCGTGCTGCCATCTATATGGGCGACTTCATGAACTACCACGGCACAACGACCATCTGGGACCCTATGTATGAACTTATAAGGATGGAATATCCCCATCATCGCAAACTCATCAACCAGTGGTGGCCCAATTATGCCTCGGAACTCAACGCAGCAAGGGATTGGTTGGCCGAAAGACCCGATCATTTCTACAGCCATATGGCGAGTCATTATGGTTTGGGCTCGCCCGTTCCCATTCAAGTCAATCTCGATTGTGACGAGGAAGACCTCAACGCGGTGACGACGAGCATCAACGGCATTCCTCTGTCAGAGGGTACATTCAAAGGAAAGTTTTTCACCGGGCGCGCCATGACCATCCAAGCCGCTCCGTTGGCCGATAAAAAAGTCACCAAATGGATGATGGTGACAGTGGGCACAAACGGGGGTGCTTCAACTAAATACATAGAAGGCCCTACGCTCTCCTTCAATGTGCCGTCAAGCAAGGAAATCATCATCAAGGCATTTTTCGACCAATACGACGGCATCGACGAATCACCTGTCAGCCCATGGCAGTGGAAGAGGGAAGGAGACATCCTCACGCTTGAAGGGGTGGAACGCGGAACGCCTGTCTTTATCTACGACCTGAAAGGAATCCTTGTACAGAGACATGTCTGTGAGGATTATTTCATACGCATCTCTCTTCCTTCCTCGCAATCCGTATATTTGGTGAAGGTGGGCGACCAAGCAATCAAGGTGAGATGATTCACCGTATGCCAGAAGCACAAAAAGGGCATGTCATTTCATATGACATGCCCTTTTGTTATAGTTGAAGAAGCAATATGCCCTTAGAACACATGCAGTCCAAGGAACACCATCAAGCCGTTCATCAAAATCCAGAAGATGGCGAATGGCATCGTCTTGCGCATGATGTCACCATCCTGGCCTTCCATGTCGCATGCTGCGGTGGCAATGGCAATACTCTGTGGAGAGAGCAACTTTCCACCCTCGGAACCCGCACAGTTGGCAGCTGCCAACCAGTTGGTCTCATTGCCAGGAACTCCAAAGAATGTACTTTGATTCACAAGTCCCAAGTCATGGGCTGCCGTGGCTTGCAACTTGCCAAAGAGGATGTTGGCATTTGTGGCACTGCCAGTGACGAAAGTTCCAATGGAACCGATAAGAGGTGCGAAGAAGGGGAAGACTGAGCCGGTGAGTGCAACAAGCCCCTTGGCTATGTCGTTGGTCATACCGGCATTGTTCATCAACATCGCCATGGCGACAAGACAGCAGATGGTGACAACTGTCTTCTGAAGGTTGATAGTTGTCTTGGCCAAGAGTTTCATCAGTTTGCCAAAGCTCATTCCTTGGATCAAACCTCCAATGACAGCGCCAAGGAAAATCATCAGACCAGCGTTGGAGAGCCAGCCAAACTTGAACGTATTGCCTACTACAGGCAGTTCAAACTGCGTCACCAATGTGCCACCCAACAGTTCATTGATGGGCGGAACAATCTTGCTGGAAATGAGGATGAAGAAAATAATGAGTCCATAGACACTCCATGCCTTGAGCGTCTTGACCAAACCAAACGTTTTCTTCTCCACCTTCACCTCGTCATCGGGGTTCTCGTCGCGAATGAAAAGCTTGTTGTAAATCAACATGGCTATGATGGCTGCCACGCTGCCGAGGATGGCAGGGGTCTCCGGGCCGATGAAATGTGCACAGCAGAATTGGACGATGATGGAGAATGTGCCCACAAACAAGGCCAGTGTGAGATTCTTCCATATCTTCTTCCTGTCGGTCATCATCAAAATGAGGAAAGGAGTGATGAAGAACATCAAAGCCAACTGGATGATGATGAAAGTAGCCACTTCGCATAGTTCCTCAGGTGTGGCGGTGCCTGATGCCGCTACCTGGTTGGCAAGCGTAGTGGCAGGAAGTCCCACGGCACCGAATCCCACGGCAACGGTATTGGCAATCAAACAGATGACGGCCGAGAACATGGGTTTGAATCCAAGGCCTATCAAGATGGCGGCAGGTATGGCGACAGCTGTGCCAAAACCAGCCATGCCTTCGAGCACGCCACCAAGTCCCCAGGTCAACAACAAGACGAGAAGTCCCTTGTCGGAAGTCATCTGGATGAACTGCGTCTTGATGGTTTCTATCTCCTTTGTCTCACAAAGGATATTATAACTGAAAATGGCACAGATGATGATGAGTATGATGGGGAAGCAGGCTTTGAGCAACCCTTCAATAACAGACCAAAGTGTAATACCATAGATGGAGGCGTTTGCATATTTTTCAGGGATGATGCCCAATGCTGGAGCAGCGAACAATGCGAGAAGAACGGTGACAATAAGTGTCACTATGGCACTTTTGTAACCAGATACTTTGAAGCCCATCATCAAGATAATGAGCAGGACAATTGGAATGACCGAAACTAAAGCTGACATAAGGTTAATTGGGGGTTGAAGTGATGATATAAGTTGTCTGTTTAGGTGAAGTATAAGGCGACTTCTGCAACCTCAAGCGGAGGTGGAGATTCGTTTTGAGGGATAGGCTTGACGAAATGATTCATCCCATCGAGGGTACCTCGATGGGATGAAAAGGTTTTTAAACCAGTGAGAAGGCGACATCCATCATGTGGGTGAACGAGGTCTGGCGCTCTTCGGCGCTGGTGGCCTCTCCTGTGAGGATGTTGTCGGAAATGGTGCAGATGGTGAGTGCACGATTGCCCGACCTGGCGGCATTCATATACAGAGCGGCAGCCTCCATTTCCACGGCGAGAACACCCATCTTGATCCATGGGCCGTTGGTGTCGGTCTCGTTGTAGAACGTGTCGGAAGAGAACACATTGCCCACCTTGTAGTTATAGCCGAAACGCTCGCATGCCTCGGCGGCACCGCGGCATAGGTCGAAGTCGGCAATGGGAGCATAAGTGCCTGCCATCTCATATTGCATGCCATAGTTGGAATTGGTGCAGGCACCCATGGCAATAGCCAGGTCGCCAAGGTTCAGATCCTTGCAGATGGTGCCGGCGGAACCCACGCGGATGATGCTTTTAACACCATAGAAATTGAACAACTCATAACTGTAGATGCCGATGGAAGGGATGCCCATGCCATGACCCATCACGCTGACGCGTTTGCCGTTGTGAGTGCCGGTGAAACCCAGCATGCCTCTGACATTGTTGAACTGAACGGGATTGTCCAAAAAACGCTCTGCCATGAACTTTGCTCTCAAGGGGTCGCCTGCCATGATGACAAATTCAGCGATTTCTCCGTATTGTGCCCCGATATGGGGCGTTGGTGTTTTTGCCATAATAGTAATTTTCTTGATGTTTGACATATATTGGATTATGTTTGCAAAAATAATAAAAAAAACTGATGTTACAACAAAAACAGCATATTTTTTTGCAGAATGATGAGAAGTTCTCTTATCATACTACATTAAAAATATAAAAAGTATTTCTTTTGTTCGTTATTTCGTGAAAAATTGCACTATCTTTGCAAATCAATATGCTACATCCCATGAATATTCGCCACATCCATCTCGACAAAGTGGACTCCACCAACAACTATTTGCAATGCTACAAGCAAGCGCAAGATGAAGACATCACCTTCGTCTGGACCGATGCACAAGTGGCAGGAAGAGGATGTGGCACCAACTCTTGGGAATGTGAAGCGGGAAAGAACATCGCTTTCAGTGTATTGTTTCACCCATGCCATGTTCCTGCGTCAAAACAGTTCATCATTTCCATGGCCAACGCACTAGCACTCAAGGAAGCTCTCGGACTGTTCTTGGAAGGCATCACCGTGAAATGGCCTAACGACATCTATTGGAAGGATTTCAAATTGGCTGGCACCTTGATTGAACCTTCCTTGAGAAAAGGAGTGGTGGCAGATTGCATCATCGGAACAGGAATCAATATCAACCAGACCACCTTTCGAAGCGATGCCCCAAACCCCATCTCGCTCAAGCAGGTTTGCGGTTATGAGTTGGATAGGGAGGAGGTGGCATCCAAGGTGACAGAACGGTTCTTGGAATACATCACCCTGATGGAGTCACCCGACAACTGGACATCAATAAGGAAAACCTATCGTGACGCCCTTTACAGGAAAGATGGCATTCATTGTTATCAAACCACCTCGGGGAAACTTTTCAAGGCTGCCTTGCATGCCGTTGAAGATGACGGGACATTGGTGCTTGATGTGCTTGCTGCCGATGGCAGAACCGATTTGCAAAAATTTGTTTTTAAAGAATTGAAATACATCTTATGATAGTGAGAATCTCAGAACGTTTAAAGAATACTTGGTGTTCTCAGAGTACTTGGAATGCTCGGAATACTTGGAACGCCCTTACGGCTACAGCCCTGATGATGTTTGTGTTGTTGGCTGGCAGTTGTGGAAAGAAAAAAGAACCACTCACAAAAGGTCCGATTCGTGTGAAAACGGAAGTGGTGTCGCTTTCTGGTGGCACTTATGGGAAGCAATATGTGGGCATCGTGGAGGAGCGCGAGGCCACGGCTGTCAGTTTCACCAGCATGGGGGTCGTGCGTCGCATGTTGGTGGAGGAAGGCCAGTATGTCAGTCGTGGACAATTGTTGGCCGAGATGGATGCTACTACCATGGACAACAGCGTGGAGGCTGCACGCGCAAGCACCAGTCAGGCTCACGACATGGTGGCCCAGGCGCAAAGTGCGTACGACCAGGCGAAGGATGCCTACGACCGTATGAAACTGCTCCATGACAACGGTTCGCTGCCTGAGATGAAGTGGATAGAGGTGGAGACGCGACTGCAGCAAGCAGAGACTGCCTTGCGTACCGCACAGACAGGGGTCAAGTCGGCCAATGCTGCAGAAAAAATCGCAAGGAAAGGACAGGCTGACACACGCCTCATTGCTCCTGTCAGCGGAATCATCGGAAGCAAGCAACTGGGGGTTGGAGAAACGGCGCTGCCTTCACAACCCGTCGTCACCATCCTGGATATCAGTAGCGTCAAGGTGAAGGTTTCCATCCCTGAGGCGGAAATGAAAAGCCTCGGCACCCATACCGCATCTTATATTGAAGTGGAGGCCGTGGGCGCAAGGGTAGGGGGCAGCGTGATAGAAAAGGGCGTGAAAGCCGACGCCCTCACACACACCTACGACGTGAGGGTGCATGTACCTAACAGCGACCATCGCATACTGCCTGGCATGGTGGCCAACGTGATGTTCATGGGAGAAGGCGCCACAAACGCCCTTACCGTTCCCGTCACCTGTGTGCAGAAAAAATCCGACGGCACGCTCTTCGTATGGACGATTGACCAAGACAGCACGGCGCACCGCACAAAGGTGGAGACAGGATTGACGCAGGGCAACCGTCTGGTCATCAAGTCTGGTGTCGATGCCGGCAAGAGAGTCGTTGTCGAGGGTTACCAGAAATTGAGTGAGGGTTCCAAAGTGACATATTAGTTATGGAAGACGTATCCAAGAATTGGTATCGATGGCCTTTGGACCATTATTCCATCACGCTGCTCGTGGTGCTCATTCTCTTTGGCTTGGGCATTTTTGGCATGTACGACATGCCAAAAGATGAGTTTCCACAGTTCACCATCAGGCAAGGCGTGGTCATTGCCGTTTACCCTGGAGCTACTTCTGAGGAAGTGGAAGAGCAAGTGGCCAAACCTTTGGAGCGTTTCCTCTTCACTTATGGGGAAGTCAATCGAGCCAAAACTGCCACGACCGCCCAAAACGGGATGTGCATCGTCATGGTGCGCCTCAATGATGAAGTGAACAACAAGAACGAGGTGTGGAGCAAAATCAAGCACGGCCTGGCGCTTTTCAAACAGAATCTCCCTGGCGGAGTGGTGGCACTGGTGGCCAATGATGATTTCGGCAATACCTCAGCCTTGCTCATCGCCATTGAAAGTCCGGAGAGAAGTTACAGGGAACTGCACCATTATAGTGACAACCTCAGTGACAGGCTGCGGCGTATTCCATCCGTGGCCAACGTGCGGGTCTATGGCGAGCAGCAGGAGCAAATCAGCCTCTATGTCGACAGGCAGAGGCTGCAAGCTTACGGGATAGGGCAACAGACGCTGTTCACAAAACTACAAAGCGAAGGACTCACAACACTCAGCGGAAGCATAGACGATGCCGACCAAAAGGTACCCATACACATCGCGCCGACGGAAAACACTGAGGAGGAAGTGGCCAACCTCATCATCTTCAGCGACCCCGTGACAGGAAAGATGGTGCGTGTGAGAGACGTGGCGAAAGTGGTGAGGGAATACGACCAGTCTAACAGTTACATACAACAAGACGGGCATCCATGCATCCTGCTTTCACTCGAGATGACGCCTGGCAACAACATCGTGGCTTATGGAGATGAGGTGGATCGTGTAATCGACGATTTCCGTACGCAAGAACTGCCTGAAGACGTGACCATCACAAGAATCGCCGACCAACCCAAAGTGGTGGAAGGCAGCATCAAGTCGTTCCTCAGAGACCTGCTCATCTCCATGGCTGTAATCATCATCGTGATGATGATTCTCTTTCCCATACGCTCGGCCATCGTCGCTGCCATCACCATACCTTTGAGCACTTTCATCTCTGTCTCTTTCATGTATATGGCAGGAATAGAGTTGAACATCGTCACCTTGGCTGCCCTCATCGTGGTTCTCGGGATGGTGGTCGATAATTCAATCGTCGTCATTGATGGATACCTTGAGTATCTAGGTAAAGGCTATGAACCGAAGAAAGCCGCCATCATGTCCGCTCAACAGTATTTCATGCCAATGATGCTGGCCACCATATGCATCTCTGTCATCTTCTTCCCTCTGCTGGTTACCATGAAGGGTGGGTTCGGAGATGCCATCAGCGACTTTCCATGGACCATTCTTATCAACCTTATGGTATCCTTGTTCCTCGCCGTGACAGTCATCCCTTTCCTCGAGGTGCTCATCATCAAGCCCAAGGACCCGGAAAAGGAGAAAAAACGAAAAAGGAACATCACGGATGTGGTGCAAGACGTCTACAACAAGTTGCTGGCTTTCACCTTCAGGCACCCTTGGCTTACCATAGGTGGAGGTGTGGCTTTGGTGCTACTTTCCAACCTCATCGTACCCTATCTTAAAATCCGTGTCTTTCCTTATGCCGACCGAGATCAGTTTGCTGTGGAAATCTTCCTCCCTGAAGGGAAGGGTTTGAACGAGACCCGACTTGTGGCCGATTCCATGCGGCAGGTGTTGCAGGCCGACAAACGCGTGGAATGCATCACCAGTTTCATCGGATGCTCCTCTCCCCGCTTCATGACTTGTTATGCCCCCCAGATGGCAGGACGCAACTACGCACAGTTCATCGTCAACACCACCTCGCAGGATGCCACTCTTGAACTGCTGGCCGAATACCAACCCAAATATAGCGATGCCTTCCCAGAGGCTTATGTCAAATTCAAACGACTCGACTTCCTAGAGGTGCAGGAACTGGAATACAGGTTCTATGGCAACGACCTCAACTCCCTCCAGACTGCTGGCGAGAGACTGATGGAGAAGATGCAGGAAATGCCCGAATTGGAGTGGGTGCATACTGACTACCTGCAACCATTTCCCATCATAAATGTGGAACTTGACCCCATTGCCTCTGCGCAGCTTGGCATCAGTCGCACCACTGCCGCACTCGCCCTTGGAAGCGTCACCAACGACCTGAAAGTGGGACAACTGTGGGAGGGGGATTACGAGGTGCCCATCATCGTGAAGGACGATAGCGACATGACATTCTCCGACATCGAAAACTTAGGCATTGCCTCGCCCATGGCCATCGCATCCTCTGGCCTGCATTCCTTGACAGGAGATGAGCATTCCTCCAACAGCACCGTGCCCCTGAGACAAGTGGCGAAGGTGAATCCCGCTTGGAGTCAAAGCCGCATCATGCATAGGGGAGGCGAGCGATGCATGACGGTGACGGCACAGTTTGCTCAAGGTGTCTATGCCACACCCGTGGAAAACCGAATAGCTAAAATGATGACAGACAGCATCTCCTTGCCACAAGGAGTGAGGAGCGAGGTGGGAGGAGAGATGGAATACAATGCGGAAGCATTGCCGCAAATCATGGGTGGTGTAGGCATCGCATTGGTCATCATTTTCTTCTTCCTGTTGCTGAATTTCAAGAAATACGGCATCACAACCGTGTGCATGGTGGCACTCGCACTCATGATGCCGGGGGCATTGATAGGTCTGGGACTGATGAACCGAACCCTCGGCCTGACCTCTGTCATGGGGCTCATCACACTCATGGGTATGATCATGCGAAATGAGATACTCATTTTCGAGCACGCCAACAACCTGATGAAGACTTATGTGGAAACCCATCCGGGATACGACCTAAAGGGGTACAATGAGGCTGTAAGGAAAGCCGCTCATGACGCTGGGCGAAGAAGGATGGTACCCATCTTCCTCACAACAGCCACCACTGCCGTCGGGGTCATTCCCATGATCATCGCACAGTCTTCCTTCTGGATGCCTGTGGGAGTCACCATCTTCGCTGGAGGCATTGGTTCGCTCATACTTGTTGTCACCATCCTGCCCGTGGTATATTGGAAAGTGAACTTGAAATCACACGAACCTTCACCCAAAACACAACCTGACAATCCTATCGATCAAATATGAGAATAACGAACAAATGGTCAATATGTGTCATCATGCTGATGACATGTTCGTGCTTGAATGTCTCAGGACAAGAAGGGACCCAAAAAGTCACCAAAAGGGAGACGCTCACACTATATCAAATCATCGATTCTGCCAAAGCCGACAATATCAACATTCGCAATGCACAACAAAGCATCAAGGCGGCAGAAGAACAGCGGAAAGAGGCTTTTACCAAATATTTTCCCAACGTGAGTGCAACGGGACTATGGTTCAACGCAAACAGGAGTATGACCCAAATGGATGTCAACCTCTCTGAATCCATGCCACCCACCCTCGCTGCCTCTCTCGCACAGGCCCTGCCACCAGAGGCCTTGGTGGAATTAGGGGCGCCTGTCAGCGTGGAGATGATGAAAAATGGAACACTCGCAGGAGTGAGTGCCGTCCAACCTGTTTTCGCCGGAGGGAAAATTGTCAATGGGAACCGTCTGGCCAAAGTGGGGGAAGAGGTTTCGGTATTGCAGATGAAACTTGCTGAAAACGAAGTGGAACTGACCGCTGAACAATATTTCTGGCAGATTGTAGCCTTGGAGGAAAAAATGAATACCGTCTTGGCGGTGGAGGAATGGCTCAATGACATATGCAAGGATGTGAACACGGCTGTGGAGGCTGGAGTTGCTATGAAAAACGACCTGTTGCAGGTGCAACTCAAGCAGAACGAGGTGGAGAGCCAGAAACTAAAGTTGGGAAATGGCATTGGCATCATGAAAATGCTCCTCGCTCATCATTGTGGGTTGAATGACACCGCTTTTGTCCTGCATTACGACCCCGATGACATTCCTTTGCCTTCGTCCTTGAAAAGAGACCCGGATGCCGCACTTGAAAAGACAACAGAGTATCAATTGCTCAACAAACAAGTGGAAGCGGCCACCTTGCAGAAAAAAATGGCCATAGGTGATAACATGCCCACCGTGGCAGTGGGGGCGGGATACAACTACCACAACCTCCTTGGAAACGACAGAACCTTCGCCATGGTGTTCGCAACTGTCAACATACCCATCTCTTCATGGTGGGGGGGAAGCCATGCCGTAAAAAGGAAGGAGATAGAGCAACAGAAGGCTATTGACCAACTGGCTGACAATTCTGAGTTGCTGATCATCAAAATGCAAAAAGGGTGGAACGATGTGGTGGAAGCCTACCAGCAACTTGGCATCGCTCAACGAAGCATCGAACAAGCAAAGGAAAACCTACGCTTGCAAAGCGATTATTACAAGGCTGGCATTTCCACCATGAGCAATCTGTTGGAGGCACAAACACTATATCAACAGTCGTTGGACAAACATACAGACGCCGTTGCCGACTATCATAACAAGATTTTGGTGTACAAACAAGCCGTTGGCTACTGAATTGACATTAACCTACATTAATTCAAGTTAAAAACCATGGAGGGGTGAAACCTAAGGGGCATACACCACTTTTTGCTAAATAAACATTAATTTTTCAACTTTTATTTCTTGATTCACTAAAAAATAAGTATTTTTGTACGGTATTCCGAACCGTCGGACACGAAACCAACAAAGACAAACATCAAATCATCTATTAATATCAAAATCACAAAAATGGCTAAAGTTGTAACATTAGGCGAAATCATGCTCCGACTGTCTTCACCAGGACAAAAGAGATTCATCCAAAGTGACTATTTCGACGTCGTGTACGGGGGCGGCGAAGCAAATGTGGCAGTGAGTGCCGCCAACTACGGGCACGACGCTTACTTCGTCTCCAAACTCCCAAAACACGAAATCGGACAGTGCGCTGTCAATGCGTTGAGAAGGTATGGAGTGAATACCGATTATATCGCTCGCGGAGGAAACCGCGTCGGCATTTACTATCTTGAAAGCGGCGCTTCCATGCGCCCGTCGAAAGTGATTTACGACCGTGCTGGAAGTTCCATTGCAGAAGCAGAACCAGGCGACTTCGACTTCGACAAAATCATGGAGGGGGCACAATGGTTCCATTGGAGTGGAATCACACCTGCCATCAGCGACAAGGCGGCTGAACTCACAAGGCTCGCTTGCGAGGCTGCCAAGCGACATGGCGTGACAGTCAGTGTAGACCTCAATTTCCGTAAGAAACTTTGGACTTCCGAAAAGGCTCAGAGCATCATGAAACCGTTGATGAAATATGTGGACGTGTGCATCGGAAACGAGGAGGATGCACAACTATGCCTAGGCTTCAAGCCAGATGCCGACGTGGAAGGTGGAAAGACTGATGCAGAAGGATATCATGGCATTTTCATTGGGATGATGGAAACCTTTGGATTCAAATATGTAGTCAGTACATTGCGAGAGTCTTTCTCAGCTTCCCACAATGGATGGAAAGCATTGATTTACAACGGTAAGGAATTCTATCAAAGCAAGAGGTATGACATCAAACCCATCATCGACCGCGTCGGTGGAGGTGACTCCTTCTCGGGTGGTTTGATCCATGGATTGCTCACCTATCCCGACGACCAAGCTAAGGCTCTTGAATTCGCTGTGGCAGCTTCGGCACTCAAGCATACCATTCCTGGTGATTTCAATCTTGTTTCCAAAGAGGAAGTGGAGAACCTTGCTGGCGGCGATGCATCGGGACGTGTACAAAGATAAAACAACATAACATCACAAGATAATGGCAAAATTCAACAAAGTACAAGTCATCACTGCCATGCGGCAAACAGGCATGGTGCCTGTCTTCTACAACAGCGACCCCGAAGTGGTGAAAAACGTGGTCAAGGCTTGTTATGATGGCGGAGTGAGGGTGTTCGAGTTCACTAACCGTGGAGATTTCGCACACGAAGTGTTTGCTGAGGTCAATAAATGGGTGATTGAGAACTGCCCCGAAATGATCATGGGGGTAGGTACCGTGGTTGACCCGGCAACGGCAGCACTGTATTTGCAGTTGGGTGCAAATTTCATCGTAGGCCCCAACTTCAATCCTGCCATTTGCGAGGTATGCAACAGACGCCTTGTCCCATACAGCCCAGGATGCGGATCCGTAAGCGAAATCAACAATGCACAAGCCATGGGATGCGACGTGACGAAAGTGTTCCCGGCTGGCAATGTGGGAGGACCCTCTTTCGTGAAAAACGTCATGGCACCATTGAGATGGTCGAACATCATGGTTACCGGAGGTGTGTCGCCCGATGAGGAGAATCTCACCAACTGGATAAAGGCCGGTGTGCTTTGCGTGGGCATGGGGTCGAAACTCTTTCCAAAAGAAGTGGTCGCTGCCAAGAACTGGAAGGCCATTTCCGACAAATGTGAAGAAGCACTTGGATATATCGCCAAGGCAAGAGGATAATTCTTCCCGATAGGGAACCAACGGATTCCCTCTCCCGGCATACGCAGCAGGGAGAGGGATTTTTTTAAAGCAGACAACTTGATTGTTTTGATGATATGATGCTTGGTCTTGAACGCTATGGAAAGTCGAAATCGCAACCTCCGACAAGTGGGGCCAGGATGGCGTTGCTTTGTCGTAAGGGATGGTGGTGCGTGATGATTTGCGCGCTGTTGTCGGTTGTAGCTGCTTGCTCCACAGGGAATATGGAGGAAGTTGATGCTCTCAACGAACTTGCCTATGACTACCATTATCGTGACCTTGACTCCACATTGATTTATGCCAACAAGGCCATGGAAAAGGCTGGAGGATATGATGGAGCAATAGCAGAAGCTTTCAACAACAAGGCTTTCGTCAGCATTGCAAGGATGGAATACGACATTGCGGCTCGACAGTTGGACTCCATCACTGCCATTACCGACAACCAGATAGAATTGCTCATCGCCGACATTCAGCAAATGCGTCTGTGCCAAAGGCAGTCAAGAAACAAGGATTTCTACACCTTCCGGGAAAGCGCGATACAAAAATTCAAGCGAATCGCTGAAGATGAACATACCTTCAACGAGCATCATCAAAGAAGGATGATATATGCAAGGACGGAGTTCGACATCGTGACTTCCACCTATTATTATTATGTAGGACTGGAGCAACCTGCTGTGGAAGCCATCGAACAAATCGCACCTTATGGAGAAATACAGCAAGACATACCGCAGTTGCTCAATTATTACTATAACGTAGGAGCTGGAGGTACCATCACACAAGGCACACAGGAGGAAATCAATCAACAGGAGATGGAGAACCTCTTCAAGTGCTACAACGCCTCGATAGATTATGGATATTCGTTCTGGACAGCCAACTCGCTGCAGGCCATCAGCGAGCACTTGCAAGTGCCTGAACTAGCAAGCAGACTCATCAACGACAACTATGTCGCTTTCAAGAACATCAATATTGACAACGTGCCCGACAGCATGCTTGCCGTCAATCTGGCACAGCGATCTCTTACCATGTTTTCTGACTATGGAGACGTTTATCAGACTGCCGGCTCATACCGTACACTTGCACAATGTTATCGCAATATTGGAGACAATGAGAAGACTCTTGAATACTTGAACCTTGCACTGTCAAACGATACTGCCATCTTCCAAGCACCCGACTTGGTGGCTTCCATCTGGGAACAACTCAGCGTCATATATGCTGCCATCAACGACAAGGTCAATTCACATAAATACCGTAACAATTACCTTGACACACAAGACCAAACACGACAGGACAGATACTACGAATCAAGGGCAGACCAACTGAAGCAGTCCATCCACCAACTCAACGTCATGACTTACATCATCGTGGCGGTCATCGTGGCTGGAGTTGCCATGCTTTTCATCTTTTCGTATCTGAGAAAGAAAAGGGCAAAGAAATTTTCCATCGAAAGCCTTCTTGAACCGTTGGTTAAATGGAAAAACGAAAACAAACAGCGCCTGGATGCACTCAATGACCAATATGAGGAAACCATGGAACAGTTGGCCGTCGGAAGGCAACATACCGAGAAGGAAAAAAGTCTCAATCTAGAGCAACGCGCCAAAGTGTCGCTCGTCGGAATGGTCACTCCTTATATCGACAGGATGCTCCATGAGATTCAGAAACTTCAGTCGGCCAATGAGACAGAGCAACTCAGAGATGAGAGATATGCTTATGTCGCTGAACTCACCGACCGCATCATCGACTACAACGACATCCTAACACAATGGATACAACTCAGGAAAGGTGAACTAAAATTGCACATAGAGAGTTTCCCGATACAGGCTTTGCTCGACATCGTGGCTCACAGCAGAAGGAGTTTCCAACTGAGGAACATCACATTGGAAGTGGTGGACTCTGGCGCATGGGTGAAAGCCGACAAGATTCTTACTCTTTTCATGGTCAACACAATGGCTGACAATGCAAGGAAGTTCACACCTGCTGGTGGCAAGGTCACATTGGAGGCTGTCGAAGGCGAGGACCATGTGGAAATCAGAATCATCGACACGGGAAAGGGGATGACGCCTGAACAAGCTGCCAATGCTTTCAGCGTGGAAAGAATGGTCTTTTCCGAAGATGAAGCGAAAGAACCTGCAAATGGCAACACCCTCTCTGTCAATAGGGAAAAAGGGCACGGATTCGGACTGGTCAACTGCAAGGGTATCATAGAGAAATATAAGAAAATCAGTTCGGTGTTCAAAGTATGCGACATCGGAGTCGAAAGCAAGGTGGGTGAGGGAAGCCGTTTCTTCTTCAAACTCCCCAAAGGCGTAGCAAGGACATTGATGGTTTGCTTCCTGGCTTTGGCAGCTGGCACGACCCATGCTTCTGAAACGGGCAACCTGCTTGCCAAGGCATCACAATTCACAGATAGTGTATGGACTTGCAACACTAAAGACAGATTCCAGGATGCCATCGACTATGCATATTCCGCATTGGATTGCATCAACAAGGCATACAAAAGCATCATGCCTCAGGGCACTGACACTCTTGTGATGGAAAGCCAGAAGTCTGTCCTACAGTCGGAAATCCTATGGTATCACGACCAGGTTCCCGTCAACTACGAAACCATACTCACCCTAAGGAATGAAATCGCCGTGGCTGCACTCTCGCTTCACAATTGGTCGTTATACAACTACAACAACAAGGTCTATACCCAGCTGTACAAAGAGATGTCTGCCGACAGCACCTTGCCGGAATATTGTAGTGGCATGCAAAAGACGCAGTCAAACAAATACATGGCCATTGTAATCCTTGTCATCTTGTTGCTGCTTATCATACTCGCATATTTCCTCCTCTATTACAGGCACTTGGTCTATAACAGGTTTTGCTATGAAAGGGTGAAGGCCATGAGCAACGTGCTGTTGTCTGATGCCGACGACAATGACAAATTGAAAGAGATGATAAGATTGGCTGGCGATGGGGATGCCGAAGGGAAGAACAACAAGGTCAAAAACACCATCTATGCCAACGAAAAACTGCCAGAGCCTTTGCAAAAAGTTGCCAACGAACTCATTGGAACTCTCAAGCAAAGCATGGATATGCAACAGAAGAAATTGGAAGAAATAGAACTGGCTGAAGACGAAGTGAGGAAATGCCAAATGGAGAACGATCAGTTGCATGTGGCAAATAGTGTGCTGGACAACTGCCTTAGCACGCTCAAGCATGAGACAATGTACTATCCCTCACGCATACGGACATTGGTGGAAAAAAGAGACGAGCAACTTCAAGGCATCTCTGAATTGGCTGATTATTACAAGGAACTCTACACGCTGCTCAGCGCTCAAGCCATGAGACAGGTGGAAAGCATCAAACTGGAATGCGCACCCGTGAAACTCTCTGACATCCTACCTCGAGCAGCCAAGGAACAGAAAGGCGATGTCGTTGTTTTGGGCGACAGAGTCATGCTGAAACATCTCTTTGGCATACTGGAAAAACAAGGGGGAGGAGAGAAACCCGTTTTCACCACTACTAATAAAGACAACAAATACGTAATCATCAAAGTAGAATATCACAATATACATCTTACGCAAGATGAGTGTTACGAACTCTTCAACCCAGGAATGAGCCACCTGCCGTTCTTGCTCTGCAGGCAAATCGTCAGAGACGTGGGAGAGTCCACAAATGCCAGAGGTTGCGGCATTGAAGCACGCCCAGGAGAAAAGGGTGGTACCAATGTCATGGTGACACTGGTGAAAGCTATAAGGCAAAACATCACATAGACAACCAATATCAATGCAATATGGAACAATTCAAAATCATCATCGTTGAGGATGTGGCTCTTGAACTAAAAGGCACAGAAGGAATCATTCGCAACGACATCCCCGAGGCACAAATCATTGGAACAGCAAACAATGAAATGACCTATTGGAAACTCATCAAGCAGCAATTGCCCGACCTTGTGCTCCTAGACCTGGGCCTAGGTGGCTCAACGACTGTTGGAGTGGAAATATGCCGGCAGACTAAGGAATTGCACAAAAACGTGAAAGTGCTCATCTTCACAGGAGAAATACTCAACGAAAAACTATGGGTCGATGTCCTCGACGCTGGAGCAGATGGCATCATTCTCAAAAGTGGAGAACTCTTGACTAGAGGAGATGTGTTCAGTGTCATGAGTGGGAAAAGGCTCGTCTTCAACCAACCCATCTTGGAGAAAATCGTGGAGAGGTTCAAATACAGCGTTGGAAGCCAACTCATGCGACAGGAAGCACTTGTCAACTATGAAATCGACGAGTATGACGAACGTTTCCTCAGACATCTGGCATTGGGATACACCAAAGACCAAATCACAAACCTGAGAGGAATGCCTTTCGGTGTGAAGAGTTTGGAAAAAAGACAAAACGAACTGGTTCAAAAACTTTTCCCCAACGGAAACGGAGGATATGGTGTCAATGCAACTCGCCTCGTGGTGAGAGCATGTGAACTCAGAATTCTCGACATCGACAACTTGATGCCGGATGAAGACTAACAGATGGTCATACGTCCTGACAATGGCTGTGATTGCCGTAGCACTAACACAGCTGTTGCTTTTCCTGGTGTCGTGGCTCATTGTGGCTGCATCGCCCGAAACTACCATACGCTCTCTTCTCAGCAGCGAGGGCTTCAGATGGTTCTTCGGGTCGTTTGTCTACAATGTGACCACGCCGCCATTGGCTTGGATCATCGTCGCTGCAATGGCATATGGAGCAATCAAAGACAGTGCTATTCTGAAAACATGGAGAAAGGGAAGGGGGGAGTGGACCTATCGACAAACCTTTGCCTTTCGCATTGTCTTGGTTCAAATCTTTGCTTTCGCTCTCTTCATCGCTTTGGTCGCATTCATACCACATGCACCTTTGCTTAGTGCAACGGGGAGCCTGCAACATAGTTCGTTCCTTCACTCCATCATTCCTGTCACTGCAGCAGCGATGACTTTGGCTGCAGGCACTTTTGGGATGCTAACAGCAACTACGCGCTCCCTTGCTGATGTGGTGAAAGCAATGGTAAGAGGGGTGGAGCGTGCTGCCTTGTTGATAGTCTTTTACATCTTTGCTGCTGAATTGTTTTTCTCCTTCGCATACGTTTTCCGACTCGATTTTTAACGAAAGCACCTGTTGAAAGGAATTCTTTCATATATTTCATACAACAAAAGGGGGCTTTCGTACAATACGGATGTATTTATTTGGAGTGAAAGGAAAATGCATCTTATCTTTGCATCGTCTTACAAAGACAAGAGAAAAATTGTTTTACTAAATTACTAACTAAAAAGGAGAAAAGATTATGAAAAAGATTTTGATGTTATTGGCAGTTGTCGCTGCAATAAGTTTCACTGCTTGCACTACCGAGAAAGGTAACACGGGTGACAATAACCGCAATACCGAGCAGACCGACACCACCAAGGCGAAGGACGGCGAGAATGTCGATGCCACAGCGAAGGACGGCGAGAATGTCGATGCCACAGCGAAGGACGGCGAGAACGTTGAAGCCAAGGCGAAGGACGGCGAGAATGTCGATGCCAAGGCAAACGACGGCGAAAAAGCCGATGCCGACAAAACTGAAGAGAAAAACAAGTAAAAAGACTGGTTAACTCATCATCAACTTCATAGGTTGCAACTCATTTGTGTTGCAATCTATGAAGTTGGAATTCAGAGGATTACAAATAGGAATGACAAAGGAACAATAAGATGAAGAACATGAAAATAGCAAAATGGTTACCTATGGTACTGGTTGGTATGACCGTAGGATGTGGATATCCTGACAAATCCAATGAACGTAATATGCAAGTAGAAACGTCGGACGAGTATTCTTACCAAATGCCATCTGAAGAACCTGCCGCAATGTTGGAAGAGAGTGGAGACAAATTCGAAAAGTTTGACGACAACCCTTTCGTTGATGTGGCAAAGCAACCTACCTCCACATTCTCTGTCGATGCGGATGGTGCATCGTATGCCATCATGAGAAGATATGTGAGCGAAGGCATGGATATACCTTCTGAGAGTGTGCGCATAGAGGAATTCCTCAACTATTTCACTTTCGACTATCCTTCACCAACAGGAGGCAACACCGTGGCCATCAATGCAGAGGTCGGAGAATGCCCATGGAATACAGAACACAAACTTCTGAGACTCGGAATAAAAGGCAAGGAACTGAATGCGGATGAGGTTCCACAGGCCAATTTTGTCTTCTTGGTGGATGTGTCGGGGTCGATGTACTCAAACGATAAACTTGAACTGTTGAAGTCGGGTTTGGTCGGGCTCCTCGACAAACTGAATCCCAACGACCGCATCTCACTCGTCACATATTCGGGTAGTGTGGAAAAATTATTGGAATCGACACCAGTGAGTGAGAAGGAAAAAATCAAAAAAGCCATCATGCAACTCTCAGCAGATGGTTCCACCGCTGGTGGTGAAGCATTGAAAATGGCTTACGAAGAGGCTTTGGCTAATTACAATCCCAAGTACAACAACCGTGTGATCATGGGGACAGATGGAGATTTCAATGTTGGAGTAACGGATGATGCCGCTCTGGTCGAGATGGTCGAACAGTATGCTTCGAAAGGTGTATATATGACATGCCTGGGATTTGGCACTGGCAACTTGAACGACAGCATGATGGAAAAAATCTCAAATGCTGGTAATGGCACCTATTATTATATCGACTGTGAGAAAGAGATGATGAAGGTCTTTGTTGATGAGCGAGAGCGTTTTGTCTGTGTGGCCAACGATGCCAAGTGCCAAGTTTCTTTCGACAAGAAGATGGTCAAGCAATATCGTCTCATCGGATATGAGAACAGAATGCTTAACAACGAGGATTTCAATGATGACAAGAAGGATGCCGGGGAGATTGGGGCTGGACAGACCATCACTGCGCTCTATGAGATCGTGCCTACTGAGGAGTTGGAGCAGGTGCTCAAAAAAGCATCTGGTGCAAAGCATGTCATAGCCACTTTTGATTTCCGGTACAAGAAGTCGCTCAATAGTTCGAGCATTCCTTTGAAAGTGGACGTTGCTGTGGAAGATATGATGAGCAATGGAAAAATCAAATCTCTATCTGAAAATATGAGTTTCGCCGCTGGCGTCGCCGCTTTTGGGATGGTGTTGCGGTCATCGGAACACAGAGGGAATGCTTCTCTGGAAATGGCTGCAGAGTTGGTACATAGGGGGCTTCAATACGACCCGCATCACTACCGAGAAGGTTTCTTGAACATCATCAAGCAACTTATGAGAAATGGAACAAAGAGGACAAACCAATCTGAACTTAGGCAAGAGTAGTGGTAATTTAATGGTATTAGGGTTTTTGATATTCTTATATACCATATAGAGAAACAAAGACACAGGAGAATCCCTCCTGTGTCTTTGTTTCAAATTATCAATTTTCAATCTTCAATTTTCAATCTTCAATCTTCAATTTTCAATCTTCAATTTTCAATCTTCAATCTTCTTACTCTTTTTCCGTCTTTTCGATCGTTGAGTGTATTTGTCGATTGTCTTCAATGTCTTCTGTCGGCCATAGGCAATCAGTTTCTCTGACTTGTCGTAATCGAATGTACTGTAACGGCTCATCTTGATATCGACAAGAATGTCAGGGGGCATCAATTGTTCCATCAATTTGGCATTCTGACTAATCATCAGCGAACTGGTGCGAGAGAGCATGGTGTAATAATTGAAATCGAGGTTGTCGGGTATCAGTTTGTTGAGGAGCATTGTTGTAAACGACCTGTCTCTCTTGCGCCGTTCTGTCAATTCGTGCTTCAATTCATCCTGGGCCTTGAAATCATATCCGCTGACATCCACGCCTACCAGGATGTCACCTTTGTTGCGAACCACTCGATTCAGGGGAATAGGATTGACCACACCGCCATCAATGAGAATCATCCCGTCACGATGCACTGGCTTGTAGAATAAAGGCAGCGAGATGCTGGCGCGGATGGCCTCAAAAAGGCTCCCGGTGCGGAAGACCACTTCGCGACCTGTCAACCAGTCTGTCGCCACTGCACAATATGGGATTGGAAGGTCTTCGATTGCTACGTCGGGAACAAATTCCATAATGGCCTCAATGATGCGGTCGCCCTTGACAAAATGGTTCAGAGACAGGGAGAAGTCGGTCAGTTCCAGCATCTTCTTGCGGTCGATGCCTTTCATCCATTCACGAAACTCATTTAGTTTTCCCGATGCATAGACTCCACCGATGAGTGCACCCATGGAGCAACCGGCAAGCGATGTGATGTGATAACCTTGCGCCTCCAATATCTCTATGGCGCCGATGTGGGCCAAACCTCTTGCACCACCACTGGAAAGGACCAATGCGACATCCTTCTTTTCTGGCTTGTCCCAGCCTGTTAATTGAAGCAGTTTCTCTAACATTTATTTCACATATTCAAAAACGACTACAAAATTACGCAAAAATATCCATTTATGGAGATATTTGATTATTTTTGCATCATATTATGCCTACAAGTGACTGTTCCACTTGCTTTCATGTTTTTCATTATACAGTGGAGCAATGACCTATGGCTGACTCATTATACAAAACATCATTGTATGGACGAGAAAAAATGGAAAATACTGAAGTCGGAATATCTCTTTCGGCGTCCATGGCTGACAGCTCGCCGCGACCATGTACAGCTTGCCGATGGAAGAGAGAACCCGGAGTACTATGTGTTGGAATATCCCGATTGGGTAAATGTCATTGCCATCACAAAGGATGGGCGCTTCATCTTGGAAAGGCAGTATCGCCACGCATTGGGAAGGACAAGTTTCGAACTGCCATGTGGGGTGATGGAAAAGGGGGAGAGTCCCTTGGAGGCTATCAAACGTGAGTTGATGGAAGAGACGGGCTTTGGCGGTGGTGAATGGAGGCATTTGATGGACATCTCTGCCAACGCGAGCACGATGAACAATATGACACACTGTTTCCTCGCAAAGGGAGTGGAGATAATTGCCGAGCCACATCTTGATGCGACAGAGGAACTTGAGGTGCATCTGCTCTCTCGTGAAAAGGTTTGGGAATTGCTTAAAACCAATCAGTTTGTCCAGTCACTGATGGTGGCCCCGCTTTGGATGTTTTTCTCCGATTTTACTTAGTTTTCTCAAACTCTCTTATGAAATTCAAATTATATCGTTCTATGTCATTGAATGATTTCGAAACATCTTGATCCTTATTCGTCACAGGGTTGTACCATGAAAATTGCTGAAAATATTTATACATTTTCAGGTCTTCTTCCTCGAAGTCATAGCCATGCCATGCGTAGATATAATTGCGCATTAACATCAATTCCCACTTGGTCTTTCCTGACAAATCGCTTTCGGTGAGACGATGAGAGGCATAAATATATTCATCTGTTTCCACCTCGGTCACCTTCCCTGCGTCATCTATGATGTCAAGACTATTGCCTTCTTCGCCATCGACCATATCCGAACTCATTTCATTTTGCGGTTCCTCCTCCTTGAACTTGGGCCTATTGAATGAAGGATTTTTTGCTATGTCCATCTTGGGTATTGAATCTATGTCCTCCACTTTCAAATTGAAACCAAATGTGTTTTGGGACATATTTTCATGCCAAATGCCATGGTAAGATTGTGTTTTTTCTGAGAAGGTTCCTCTAAAAATACCAAAATCTACTGTATCTATCTTTTCTGATATTAACAATTTGTCGTTATCATAGAGGACACCGGTGACTATCAGTCCCGAATCTTGTTTCGCATATTTGCACAAGCCGCTCACCTTGTTGTTCTTATCGATGCCAATGTATAATTCCAATTCGGGACCACCGGTCATCTCACCTGATAATTTATAGTATTTCAAGGAATCTGCAAAAACTGTCACCACCGTGGTGCTGTCTATAGCAGGTGCAGGTGGATCACTCTTTTTCGTTATCCATAACACGGCACCTGCGATGGCAGCTGCAATGAAAACGGCAAAGGCAAGCCATTTGAAGAGAATTGGTTTCTGAGGTGGTCCTTCCGGTGGGGTGCCTATGGGGGTGGTGTCGTTACCTTCGCTTGTGTTTTTATCGGGTATTGTTTCTGGTATTTGATTTTTCAACAATAGCAGGAATTCCTCGACACTTTGTGGTCGTTGGTGGCTTCTGAATTGCATCCCCTTGGCTATGGCTTTGCGCGTCACATCGCTCACATGCTCTGGAAGATTCTCTAGTATCCATTCTTGCTCGATATCAGCGGCAGCAATAGGATTGCGCCCGGTAAGCAAATAGAACCATGTCGCTGAAAGAGCGTAGATGTCGACGGTTGGGGCAAAGCGTTTGATGGGTTCATATTGCTCGATAGGGGAGAAGCCCCTTGTGACACCTGCTATATGGTGTGTGGTGGTCAGGTCGCCTTCGTCACTGAAATGCAAAGACACTCCAAAGTCTATCAGCACGGGAGTTTCGGTGTTGCCCTCAGGGTCGACACGCATCACTATGTTGTCGGGCTTGATATCCATATGAAGGATATTGTTTCGATGCAAGTATGACAAAGCTTCGGCGATGGGTTCTATGACTTCCCAGGTTTGGGCTTCATCCATCGCACCTCTATTCCGCACCAAATCTCTCAAATTGCCACCAGCAAGATACTCCATGGAATAATAAGCAGTGTTGTTGGCTTCAAAAACCTCAAAAACCTTGACGATATGGGGACATTGATTGCTGATTCGTTTCAATAAATTGCCTTCACGCTTGAATTCCTTCATACTGTCCTTCACCTCGTTGGCTGCAGTTTCGATAAACGACATTTCCACACCTCCATCCTTGCGGAAACATCTGGTTCTCACAAAATGCTCCTTGAGGGCAAGGGTCTGATTGTGCTCGTCAGTGACTTTATAGGTGATGCCAAATCCGCCTTGGCCCAGAACTTCCTCTATTCGATATGAATGTTCTTCATTTTGAATGACTGTATCTTTTCGCAGGACGTTGATGTAGTTCTTGCTCATATTGAACGAAAGATAATGATGTTTTTGTTACTACTTATGCTGATGGCTTGTTGGTTTGTATCTCTTTGGATGAACTTGAGATGCTGGAACAGGACAACTAATTTTTCTTCAAGGTCAGGATGGTGTTCCCAATTTTCAATTTGTCATTGTATTTGAGGTAGACTTGCTCGTTGATTTGTATCTGCCTGTTGTTCACGTAGACAGGGTTCATGGTCTTTAATACCTTGAGCCTGAATATGTTGCCACTGCCATCTGGCATCCTCTTGACCTTGATTTCCACCGAACGCCTACTGACGAAATGGTCGTCGATAGGAATGTCGGAAGGCATTTCAACGTCGCTTCGCCCAATGACATTGCTTCCATAATAGAGGGCATTTTTCTTCCTATGGAGCAAGGAACCGTATACCAATACTGCCCCCGCCTTTGTGCGTGACACTACAGGTTCTGTGGGATTGGTCGTGACCGTATCGTTACCATATGGCTTTTGTGGCTTCTCAGGCTTTTCGGTGACGTTTTCCTTTGGGGCTTCCCTTACTGCGGCAGCATATAGCCGCTGGCAGTTCTTGCACTTGACTTGGATGTTGCCTGGAGATGGAAACGTCATGAGGATTGTCTCTCCACATGGGCAAAACAATTGGTAGGTCTGTCCTGCTATTGCTCTTTTTCTGAAGACAAACCTGTTATTTCCTACGTCAACAAGGGGGCCTAGGCTGAGGGGTTCGTTCATATGATCAAGCCTTAGTGGTGGTCTGTTGAATGTTATTAGGAGTATCGCCTATAAGACATCGAAAAGATTGGAGTTGCCATTGTCTTCATAGGTGTCTTCCTCTTCATCGGTGACATCGATGTCCACTTTTCCGAAATCCTCCTCTTCTACCAAGGGGGCGCTGCCATTGGATTGGTTGATGGTCACACTGATTTCATCATCGTCCTCTAGTTGGCTGATCAAAGATGTCAAAAAATCCAAGTCTTCGATTTCCTCGCCATTGGTCACTTGCACATGGTTGTTGGGAGCATCCTGCGGACGAACCGTGTCGTGGGTGTTGTTGTTCTTATCCATATCTCTTTCTTTTAATTGTTATATCAACATTTTCCTCCAACGTCAAAACCGAAGTCTGATGTCAAAATACTAAGACCAAAGTCAAACGTCTAAAACTATGCAAAGATAATGAATGTTACTTGATTTTACAAGCATATCGATGTTTCTATGTTGAAATATGGGGGTTGTTGGTTTGAAACGCATTTGAAATGGGATGAAAATGGAAAAAGTGAGTCATGTCGCCATGCAGCGGCATTGTCTCAGACGAATCGCCCTTTCTGTAAGTATCTCGTGGCATGATGGGTTGGGGCAGTATCTGAACCGCTTGCTTTCCTCATCTATCCGACGGCGGGCCATCGAAGGGTCGTATAATGCAGCCAGGCCAGTGGAAAGCAATGGAACGAATCGCAACAACATCAAACGGCTTTCAGAGTTCATCGGTAGGAAACTCACCATGAAGACGATGGCATTGGCGGCGAATACTGCCAGTTTGATCCATCTAGCAATGTTCTCCATACGCTCGCCTTTTCGCTTGAACTCTTCCTGCTTGTCGCTCAGGTAGGTGAAAATGGGGGCATACACCCCGGGGAAGAATACGTTGTAGGCATAGAAGGTGCAACCTTCCACTGAAACACCACCTAGGCAGATGAGTGTGAAGGGGGCGATGCGTGTTTCTGTTTCATCCACGGGGGTCAGTTTACCGCTCTTGTCGTCTTGTATGAATGTGCCATGGCGTGAACCGAGGTCTCGGATGGTCCAGATGTCACCATCCCTGGTCAGTTCACAGTGTTCATGACTGACATTCCGCCCTGTGATGGCGAAGGGTTGATTGTATTTCCTGCCTAGAATGACCTTTTCCATAGGTAGCGACTACATTTGAAGTCCGCTTTGGGATACGGCTTCCTTGTATTGACGAAGCACCTGCTTGGGAATCCGGATGCGAAGGTCTTGTGACCCGCCATTGGAGAGGATGAGCACTTGTTGGGTCACAAGGATGCGAGAGAGGAATTTATGGTTGATGATGATTTTCCTTCCTAGTCTGAGGAATTTGTAACCAGCATCACGAAAGGGGACCAGTGCCTCTTCCACTTGGCTGAGTGTGGCATTGAGCATATACTCACGCTGTGTGATATAAACTGCTTTTGTATAGGAACCGTCTGCTTGGAATGCAGCAACGTAGTCTAGGTCGATGGCCAAGAATTCGTCGCGAGTATTAAATTTTAGTTTTGCCATAGTCAATCTTGTTTCTTCAACAAAAGATGATGTTTTAAAACACCTTATGTGTTATGTGTGCAAAGTTAAGCAAAAAATGGAAAATAAAAAAGAAAAAGAATTAATAATCCCCTTTTCATTTCATCGTCTTTCATGCACATTTCATACGAAGAAACTATATGGTTCACAGGAGATGGAGGAGATGGAAAAGAAAAAGAACACCTTGCAGGTATCTTTGCATCAGAGAAAGGACAAAAAACAGTCAAACATAAAAATGATTACAACAATGAAAAAGACAATGATTTTGGCCGCCCTTTGCTTGGCAATGGCCGCCAATGCTACAACTGAGAGTGAGATGACGATGCCTGCTAAGACATCAAGTTTTGAAACTTTTGGCCAAGGAGAGATGACGGATAATGGCCCTATCACCAAGGCGGAGATGCAGGAAGTAACAAAAAAAATGAAACATTTCCTGTCTGAAAGAGAAAAGGCCTTCCTGGCTCTGCAAACCTACAAAGAACTCACGCAAGCCGAGGACTGCGATTGCTATGACATACATGACCTTCAGGTGGTATGGGAGGAGAAATTCATCGACTTCCTCTGCAAAAACCCCATGACACTGGACTATCCTGAAAAGGAAATGGAAAAAATGTTGGGCAACGGCTACAAGGTGGCAACATCGCCCGATGGAAGATTAAGAGCCTACAGCTGGTATACTGACCGTGGCGGTTCCTGGATCAACTTCTGCAACGTGATGCAATATCGAACCGACGATGGAAACACTTATGTGACATGGGAGTATGAAATCACCGATGAAGAAGACTGCGACGACGAAGAAGACTTTGAAGAGGACGATGACGACGAGAACGGTGTCGGTTGGGAATGGCAGTCTTTTGTGACTAAGATCCACGAGATGGATACGAAAGATGGACGCATATACTTGACTCAAGATTACGATGTCCTTTCCCGGGGGTTCGGGACACAATCCATACAAGCCATCGCCATCACCGACGACTACATTACAGCCATGCCCATCTTCATAGTGGACGGCAAGAAGAAGTCTTACCTGATGCAAGAGACACTGGGACAAGACACCACCGACGACAAGTTCTTGACCTATGACAAGAAAAGCAAAACGATTGTGATACATCAATACGAAGACGAGGAGGAAGGGGACTTCTACACCAGGGACAACGCCAAATGGACCAAAGAAAACATCGTTTACACATTCGACGGGGAAAAGTTCACCGCCAAATAAGAAACAAGTGGAAGGGAAACAATCTTAGCATACAAATAGATAATAGAGCTACAAACCATTAAAATATCAAGGTTATGAAAACGATAGCATTATTTTTCAGTATTGTGTTTGCTGCCACTGTACAGGCACAGAACACCGTTTCAAATCTCCTCTACGAGGAAGTGAAAAATGAGGATGTGGCCGAGGATGAAGAGGATTACTCTAACTTCATCAATGAAATAGAGCCACGTGATGCAAGCCATTCCACCATCATCGACTATGGGTGTGAAGAGTACTACGTTCAGTCACTGGTATGGAAAAGACAAACGGAACTAAGGCCAAACGACGCCAATGCATGGTTGAACTATTTCAGGCACACTCGCTATTATCTGAGAACAGCGGGATTCCCAGGATACTACCAATCGGAAACCTTGATGGGAATCTTGGACGAGATGGAGACAAACATCCCCGACACCTATGAATACCATGCTTGTGCATATTTTGTCACCGGTGACGACCAAGAGGACAACAACGAACATGCAGAAAAGGCCATCGATAAGCTTCCTGCAAAAAAGTCTTTCTTCGACTACGACACATGGTTCGCATACCTTCATATGCGTGGCGACAAAGCCCGTTATGTCCCATTCGCTAAAGAATATGTCAACAGCGGAATATATTCCCAAGAACTCATCTTGCAGAATATGAACGAACTGAACGGAATGAAAGCCAACAGCATCTTCATTGGCGATGGTGACGTCACCGTCATCCCCAAATGGTTGATTGCCGATGGCATGGGAAAACACCAGGACAAAATCGTGTTAAGCTACTCATATTTGACATTTCCCGAATTTCGCCAGCAGGTATTCAACAGCCTTGGTATAGGTGAGGCTCCGGTGTACAAGGGTGAGTTGAGCGATTATGAGGATTTTCAGGATTATATGAAAGAGGTCATTGGGGCGATAGCAGAACGCACGGGGAGAGAATTGTACTTCTCGAAATACAACGGTGAAGATGTCAACGGAGTATGGGAGGATGACCTGTATGACGAAGGACTTGTTTACCATTATTCTCCAAAGGAATATGATGCAATGAAGGTGAAAAGACACAATTTTGAGGATGTGTATGACCTAGGCTATCTGCTCAAACCGTTGGACGAGCATGCTTGGAATGCAGACAAGATGATGTCATGGAGAAAAACCAATGAGTTCTGTGACCTGTTGGCCTATTACAAAACCCAAGACCAGAAACACTACCAACAGTTGTATGATATTCTGAAAAAATCCATCGAAAGAGTGAACATTGCCTCGGAAATGGAATGACAAACATCGCACATCCTCCCAAAGGCTCAAGATATCTCCTTTTGTTTCCTAGATACTCCCATGGTTTCCTGGGGTAGCCACGGTAGACAAAACCACTTGAAACACAGGGGGGCAGAAATAGACTCTGCCCCCCTGTGTCCTTGTCATGATATGGCCGGTTCATCGTCACCTCTTGCGAAACACAAGCCAGGGAATGATACCCTTCCACTTCTTGTGAGGATATCTTTCAATATCGCCAATGTCGTGGCGACTGCCGTCGGATGTACGATAGTAGCAATAATCAGGACCTCCCGTGATATAGATGGCATCGATTAAACCATACTCCCGTAGAGCATAGGCAAAATCCCTGATTGTAATTTTGTCGCGAGTGGAAATAAAAACAAGCCTTTCGCCTTTGTTGTCGGCTATGCGGCCAATGGCTTTACGAATGTTCTTTCCCGTCAGGTAGAAACGGGGTGGGACATCACCATTGCTCACCAGGACAAATTGACGGAAGAAGGAACCACCGTTCTTCATCACATAGTCTTTCACATCCTCATCGGGTGAGACGCCGATGACCATGCGGTCGTCTACCATACCCATATAGCCAAGACGGTTGATTCGGTCTCTCTGATATTCTTTGCCGTTGATCACCAAGGTCCCCAAGTAAGTGGTGTCTGCCATATGGTCGGCCGAACGGCAATAGAGATAAACGGAGTCATTTTCCAACTTTGGCTCATCAAACTCGATGCAGGCACGAAGGCCATGTATTTCGTAGAAATCAAGATTTACACCTTGGATGCTGTCGCTGGTATGTTTCACTTCTGCCATTTCCGCTGCAGGAGCAGTTTGTAACTTGCTGACGTTTTCCTTAGGTTTGACGGATATGGAGACTCCCAATTGGCGGGCTTTGTAAAATCTCCATCCCTTGTAGGCTCCGTAAGCCAAAGCCGTCATGGCAATTAAGGCAATGGCTATCAACAGCCATTTTTTCCTTTTCTTACTACTGGGCGTTTCGGTAGGGCCACCAAAGGAAGGAACTTTCTCGTCGTCACGCTCTATGATAAACTCCAACTCTTCAGACTCTTCCTGGGGAATTAAAAGATCGTCATTGCTCATTTTTGTTCTCCTCCAATCTTTATAGCTAATTGTTCTTTCAAATATCTCAAAGCATCTCTCGAAACACCGCTTATCGTGTAGATGTCTTTGCTCGGAGCATTGAGTTCACCTTGTCCAGGTCGCCAGGAGTGAGGGTTCTCGTTCTTTTGCTGAGGGACGAGATGCTTGCCGCCAAAAACAATGGTCTGCTCTACAAGGTTGATTATCTGCACATATTTCCAATTCACGATGAGACTTCTTCCCACGCGGATGAATAAATCACTATTTTGCAAAGCATTGAACCCCTTTTCGAATTGGTTTAGTTGGTAGGTAATCTTGTAACTTCGCCCGTTGATAAGTACGATGTCGCTGTAGTTACCATCGGCTTTTACATATACAATCTCATCCACGGCCGCGCGTATTAAAAGTGTCGAGTTCTGCAATCTAAAACTTTCCATCTGTCATGTTTCCTTTCTTTTCATTCTACGCCGTGGCAAAGATAATGAAAGACAGGCATAATACCAAATAATTAAACTCTTTTTTTATGGCATTACCTGTCTCTCTAGTAACTATTCCGCTTATTTCACATACGTGAATTTCGGTTATCGTCCAAGGACAAACAAGGTGACGGAACATAACCAAATAACCCTATCAGATCCATACAAGTCAGTCGCTTGATATGTACTTACACAGGTAAGAGGATATTCTTGCTGAATCAACTTGGCATAACCTGGATGGTCCTCTTCTACGTCGGTGGGTATCACATCAACGATGGCAAGATGTCATCATATGAAGAATATATTTTCATATTCTCTACACTCTATTAAGCAATGAAGGGCTATGCATTGTTGTTGTCAGATGCTGCTGTGAGCACCAGGATGGTGGAACACAGCAGCACAATCTCGAAGTAGGTGGCCAGCATCATCTTTTCTGGTTCACCATTTGATTCAACACACGCATCATTTCGTTCATCGTGGTTTTCATATACAGTTTGCCCTCTGTCTCGTCAACCACCTCGAAATTGGTCGACTTAATCTTTTTCATATCAGCCTTGGTGTAGGATTTTATGTCGCATGGCGAATAAATCTCACATCGATCACCCTGCTTCTTATAATAAACGGTCAGGGTGCGACCGTCATTGAAGTGAGTGGTTTGTTTGACTACGATGTTTTCCGGCACATTCCCGTTCTCGTTCTTGCCAGTTGATGCACTGGCGGGCACTGATACCATCACACTCATGAGTGCAAAGATCAAAGACATCAATAAATGTTTCATATAATTAATGTTGATGATAGGTTATTCATTATTGAATCAACTTTCTCTACTTCTCATTTTATTATACCTGGTTTCATTCCATGGTAAATAAAAGCATCTCCGCATTGTATGAATGTAGGGGCGTGGTGTATGAATTCTCCAATTTATGAAAGGAAAAAAGGAAACAACCAATAGTCCAATTCGTGATAAAAAGTTGGAAAATTTCTCCAATATTTGATTACTTTGTTGGGTTCGGCAACGACATCATCTAAATTTTGTGCTTGCGTCTTACTGTTTGCCTCATTTTCCGCATTACGGTTTCAAGCAATTCATCAGCAAATACCGATGGAGATATCGTATGACAATTTTCAATCATCAATCTTCAATCTTCAATCATCAATTTTCAATCTTCAATCTTCAATTTTCAATTTTCAATCTTATTACCGGGTGTTTATGTGAAAAATGCCCTTGAAAGAGGATTTTTTCGTTTTTACTTACCAATGTTTCCCAAAAAATTGCTTACTTTGCAGCATCAAGCCCGCATTGATGGCTTTCGTCGGTGCATGTCGCAAGTGAAGTTATGAAAAAATTCTTCAAATGGGGAGCAATCCTGTTGCTCACGCCTATTTTGCTCTTCTTGATTGCCGCTGTCCTGTTGTACACGCCTCCCGTGCAAAACTGGGCTGCGAAGAAGGTGGCTGCTTACGCTTCCGAGAAGACCGGCATGGACATCTCCGTGGGACACGTATCTCTCAAATTCCCCCTCGACCTTGCCATAGACGATTTCAAGGCCATCAAGGACAACGACTCCATACCTGGATTGAGAGACACCATCGTTGACGTTTCGAAACTCTATGTCGATCTTCAGTTGAAACCGTTGTTCGACAAGCAAGTGGAGATAGATGCACTAGGCTTCCGTCAACTCAAACTCAACACCAACGGTTTCATTGGCGACATCAGGGTGAAAGGCAACGTGGAATACCTTGATCTCAAATGCCACGGTGTGGACCTCAACAAGTCATTGGTCAATCTTGACGCCGCCAAACTCGACAGTGCCAAGCTGGAGATTTGCCTTGCCGACACAGTGCCCCCCGACACCACTCCTGGCAAATGGAAGGTGAGGGTGGGGGAGTTGCAACTCTCCAGGGCTGATGTGAAGGTCAGGATGCCGGGCGATGCCATGCAAGCCACCGCCTACGTGGGGGATGCCAAGGCAACCAATGCCTATATCGATACGCAGTACAACAAGTACGACCTATCCAACCTTCAGTTGTCCAACACCGATGTGGCGCTCGATTTGCCTGGAAAGAAACGGGCGCGCGCCATCATCCACGAAGGAAAGGCGGAAGGCTTCAAAGCTGATATGGATGGAAACAGTTACCAACTCGACAACTTCGAATGGTCGGGGGGGATGGCGCAGTATGACGATGACACCCAAAAGCCCAAGAAAAGCGGTCTCGACCCAAGCCATGTCAGGGCAGACGACATCATCGTCAAAGCAAAAACCATCACCTACACTCCTGAGGGGATGGTACTCGACCTGCAGGAATGTTCGCTCAAGGAGAAAAGCGGCATCAAGGTGGAAAAGTTCAAAACCGCTGTAGCTCTTGATGACAAAACCTTGCATCTTGACAACCTTTACTTGCAGACACCCGACTCGCGCATCAATGCCAATGTGGATATGGACCTCAACACCTTCGACGCCAAGAATCCGGGGAAGTTGGACGCTAGCATCGATGCCTACTTGGGGAAGCAGGACCTTATGCGTTACATGGGTGACATGCCCAAGGATTTCGTGAGAAAATGGCCCAACCAGCCGCTCACCATCAAGGGGAAGGCTAAAGGCAATATGGACAGGGTGGATTTCAAAGGGTTGTATGTCTCGCTGCCAACAGCATTGCAAATGAACGCCGATGGTTATGTGGCCAACGTGACAGACTTAAGCCACATCAAGGCTGATGTCAAGTTGAAGGGTACCACACACAATCTCGATTTTGTCACTGCAATGTTGGACAAGTCGATTACCGACCAGGTGAATATTCCGCAAGGCATCGCCATCGATGGTGACTTCAAGGCCGACGGACACAAGTATGCAGCAGATTTCAAGGCGACGGAAGGTGGTGGAGATGTCAAGGCCGTGGTGTCCTTCGACTCTGACAAGATGAAATATTCCGCCAACATCGATGCCGACCGCTTCCCGTTGCAGCATTTTGTTCCTAAGATGGGACTGAGCCCGCTCACTGCACACATAGAAGCGGAAGGACAGGGCACCGACATCATGTCGCCTAAGACAAAGGCGAACATCTATGCACAAATCCGAAAATTCAAGTACAACAACTACGACTTGGACGGGATGACTGCCAAAGCCTCTCTGGGCAACGGAATACTGGCTGCCGACATCGACAGCCATCACCCCCTGCTCAATGGAAACATCTCCTTTGATGCACTCATGAACTCCAAACGCCTGCAGGGTACTTTTGCGTGCGACCTCACCGAGGCCGATCTTTATCAACTCCATATCATCGACAAACCTTTCAAGTTCAGGGGCTGTGCACATCTGGATATCGACACCGACTTCGATGAGTTTTATAAGGTGGAAGGTTCCATTGGCGACATGGTGCTCTTGTATAACAATTCACTGTTCCGACCCGACCACCTCACGGTGGACATGCTCACCAAGAGAGACACCACCTATGCACGCGTGGATTGTGGAGACTTCCACCTCGATATGAACGGCGGAAGTGGATACAAGGTCATGCTCAAGCAAGCCGAGCAATTCTCTAAGGAACTTACCAAGCAGATGAAGGACAAGCATTTCGACCAGATAACACTACGGAAGAAACTGCCTGATGCAAACATCTATCTTACTAGCGGGCGCGACAATTTCTTCGTCAATCTCATACAAGAACAAGGAGTCGACTTCGACCAACTTTTGGTGGATATGAATTCCTCGCATGTGGAAGGACTCAATGGAAACATCAACATATCCAGACTACTCGTCGATAGCATTCAACTTGATTCCGTGGGGTTCCAAATACTCACCGACAGTGCAGGATTCAAGTATACGGGGCAGGTGAAAAACTATCCTGACAACCCGCATTACAGTTTCAACGCCATCTTTGATGGAGCCATCCTGGAAAAAGGCGCTGACATCAACGCCCGCCTCTATGACGCCAATGATAAACTTGGCCTCGACATTGGTGCAGTTGCGGCCATAGAGCCCAACGGGGTGATGGTCAATCTCACAAACACACATCCGGTCATAGGCTACATCCCGTTCACCGCCAATGAGGACAACTATGTCTTCATCGGGGATGACAAACGCGTCTCGGCTAACCTAAAACTCAAGTCAGAAGATGGCATGCATATCCAACTCTATACCTATGACTCCAACGAGGAGGCGCTCCAGGACCTCACGCTCAGTTTGGGAAAGGTGGATCTGGCCAAAGTGCTCTCTTTCATCCCTTTCATTCCGAAGATGGAGGGGGTGGCCGACGGAGACTTCCACATCGTGCAAACACCAAGCAACCTTTCTATCTCCAGTTCGCTCAACGTGGCTGACTTCATGTATGAAAATTCGCTGCTCGGCAACTTGGGCTCGGAATTCGTCTACATACCCAACGAGGATGGGACCCACCAGGTCGATGCCATCCTCTTCAAGGATGGGAAGGAAGTGGGGACGCTTGTCGGCACCTACAACCCAAAGGGAAAAGGATATCTGGATGCTTTGATGCATATGGATCAACTGCCTCTGCATTTGGTGAACGGCTTCATACCAAACCAAATCATCGGATTCCAAGGAGAGGCTGAAGGCGACCTTGCCATCAAAGGTCCGCTTGGGGAACCTGATGTCAATGGGGAGTTGTTCCTTTCCAACACCTATATACTCAGCGTGCCATACGGAGTGAAACTCCAGGTGGCCGACGACCCGGTAAGAATCGTGGGAAGCCGGCTCCTCTTTGAGGATTTCGAGATCTTTGATGCCAACAAGACGCCTCTCGAAATCTACGGAAATTTCGACTTCTCCAACCTTGACAGGATGTCCCTCAAAGTTAGGATGCAGGCGCGGAATTTCATGGTCGTCAACGCCAAGGAGAACAGCAAGTCGGAGGCGTTTGGAAAAGCTTATGTCAATTTCTTCGGCAACATGGAAGGACCGCTCAACGCACTTTCCATGAGAGGTATGGTGTCGGTGCTTGGCTCCACCGACATGACCTATGTGTTGAAGGATTCACCGCTCGCTGCCGACAACCGTCTCGACGAACTCGTGAAATTTGTCGATTTCAACGACTCCACCGAACAAGTGGTGGCAAGGCCTCAACTCACGGGATTCAACATGGACCTCACGCTTAATGTGGACGAGGGCGCACGCATCAAGTGTGACCTCAATGCCGACCATAGCAACTATATCGACCTCATGGGAGGAGGCACGCTGCGCATGCGTTACAATACCATCGACAACTTGCGCCTCACAGGAAAATACACCCTCAATGAGGGAGAGATGAAATATTCGTTGCCTGTCATTCCGCTCAAGACCTTTACCATACAAGAGGGCAGCTACATTGAGTTCAAGGGGGAACCGATGAACCCCACACTCCACATCACCGCCATAGAAGAAAGAAAAGCAACAGTGGAAGGGGAAGACGGTGGAACAAGGAGCGTGGACTTCACTTGTGGAGTAGTCATCTCAAGGACACTTGAGGACATGGGATTGGAGTTCATCATCAGTGCGCCCGACGATGTCACCATCAACTCCGAACTGGCTGCCATGACCACCGAGGAACGTGGAAAAGTGGCCGTCACCATGCTAACCACTGGCATGTACCTGGCAGACGGCAACACCAGCGGCTTCACCATGAATGGTGCATTGAGTTCCTTCCTGCAAAACGAGATTAACAACATCTCAGGCAACGCGCTCAAAACCCTTGACCTGTCCATCGGCGTGGACAACGCCACCGATGCTTCAGGAGCCTTGCACACCGACTACTCGTTCAAGTTCGCAAAACGATTCTGGAACAACCGCTTGCGTGTCATCATTGGAGGAAAGGTCTCCACTGGTGCTGAATTGGAGGGACAGAACAACTCCTTCTTCACCAACGTGTCGGCGGAATACAGGCTTAGTCCCACTTCTAACCAATATGTCAAACTCTTCTACGACCGTGACTCCTACGATTGGCTCGAAGGGGAGATAGGTGAATACGGCGCAGGCTTCTTGTGGAAAAGGAAACTGCAGCATTTCACCGATATCTTCAGCTTCAAGAGCGACCGGATGACAACGATGCCGCCTAGGAGAGACTCAACAATGAGCAGGACGATAGTGCCCCTTGACACCCTCAAGACAACAAACCCATGAAGAAAAAGGCCAACCTTGAAAGCGTCGTTGCCTTCACGATGCTCATATCTTCCTTCTTCCTCGGCGCATGCTCCACAACGAGTGGCGTGCCGGAGGGGGAAAGGTTATATACGGGCATCGACAAGGTGAAGTTTGAGAACTATGAGAAAAACGACCATTTCATCACTACGCAGGAGGAGGTGCTCGCTGCACTAGACTGCCCTCCCAACGGGGCCCTTTTCAGCAGTTCCTACTACCGCTCGCCCATACAGACGAGGTTGTGGATTTGGAACGCATACCATGAAAAGGACACGCCTTTCGCAAAATGGATGACCAACTCCTTTGGGAAAGCACCGGTGCTTATCGACCAAGTCAATCCGGAACTCAGGGCGTCGGTGGCTCAATCGACCCTCAACGTGCATGGATATTTCCAAGGAAAGGTGACATCATCGGAAGTGGTGGGCAAAAATCCCAAGAAAGCGAAGGTGGCCTATAATGTCGATATGGGACCGCTCTACACCGTTGACACCTTGGCTTATGTTAATTTCCCGACAAGAGCCAAAGCGTTGATAGACAGTACAATGGAATACGCTTATGTCACGCGGGACGTCCCGTTTGACGTGGAATATCTTGATAAGGAAAGAAATCGCATCTCACAACTATTCCGTAACAACGGCTACTACTATTACCAGTCGGGGTATGCTTCTTATCTTGCAGACACTTTTGCCATACCGCAGAAGGCCGTTTTGAAACTGCAGTTGGCCGACAGCCTGCCTGAGAATGCCATGAAGCAGTGGTATGTGGGAAACATCTCCATTAATCTCAGAAAGACCATAAGGGAGCAGTTGACGGATTCGGTGCAGAGAAGGAGACTCACTGTCAAATACAACGGTGATAATCCTCCTATGAGGATGGGGGTAATTTTTAATGATATGAAAGTCAGGCCCGGTAGGCTGTTTTGCTATGATGACTACCTCGAGTCGGCCAGCAAATTGGGAAGCAATGGAATCTTCAGCTCAGTGGACTTCACATTCACCCCGCGCGACACCACCATGGCTTGCGACACCCTCGACCTGCGTCTCAATTGCGTATTCGACAGGCCCTATGACTTTTACGTGGAGTCCAACTTGAAGGGCAAGACAACAGGGTTCCTTGGACCACAGCTCGTTATTGGCCTTACCAAAAGAAACGCATTGAAAGGTGGAGAGAAACTCGATGTCAACCTCCATGGAAACTATGAGTGGCAGACGGGGCACGCCTTTGATGACACGGAATCGAAAATCAATTCCTATGAGTATGGTGGCGATGTGGCGCTGGAGATTCCTCGCATTCAATACCCTTGGGATTTCTTCAAAAAGACGAACACGGGATTCCGTGACAGGCCGGCGCAGTCGTCTCAATCTTCGCAGGAAGAAGCTAGAAGAAGGCGCAGGAGGCGTTTCTTCTCGACACCTTCCACCATCATCAAGGCCTCTACCAATATGGTCAATCGCTCGGGCTATTTCAGAAGGCATATCGTATCAGGAGAGTTGACTTACAAATTCCAAAAAAACGCCTTCTGGACTTTCCTCGTCACTCCATTGTCCGTGGAGTACAACTATTTCAACCGACGCACCGATCGTTTTGTCGATATGCTTGTGGAGCATCCATACCTCCTCGCCACCATGCAAGATGTGTTCATCAACAAGATGAAAGTTACCGCGACTTACACCAATGCCTCCACTAGCAGGAGCCCCTTCTTTTGCTCTGCTTCGGTTAGCGAGGCGGGCAACCTGCTCTCTTTGGGCTTTATGGCTGCAGGGAAGGAATGGAACAAGAAGAACAAGGAATTGTTTAAGAACCCCTATGCACAATTTGTCAAGTTCGATACCGAGATGAGCAAATTGTGGAGGCTGAGCGAAAGCAGTCAGGTCGTAGGGCATCTGAGTGCAGGGGTGGCTTTCCCCTTTGGTAATTCAGATTACGTACCTTATACCGAGCAGTATTGGGTGGGAGGAGCCAACAGCATCAGGGCTTTCAATGTAAGAAGTTTGGGACCGGGAAAATTCCATTCCGACGACAAGAGATGGAGATTTGTCGAGGAGGTAGGTAATGTCAAGGTGCAAGCCAACCTTGAATATCGCACACGCTTGTTTGGAAAACTGCATGGAGCCCTGTTCCTGGATGCTGGCAATGTGTGGGACACGGAAAGCTTTGATGAAATGGAGGAAAACACGTTCAAGGCTTCCAGATTCTTAGATGATCTCGCTCTTGGCACCGGTATTGGCTTGCGCTACGACCTTGACTTCTTCGTCGTCCGTATTGATTGGGGCATTGGCATCCACGCACCTTATGACACAGGAAAGAGTGGATATTTCAACATCCCTTCTTTCAAGGACGGACAATGCCTGCATTTCGCCATCGGATATCCTTTCTGACCTTTCTGTGGAAAAAAAGTCCAAAAATATTTGGCACAATCATTTTTTCTGCTTACCTTTGCAACCGCTATCACAAAAAGCGATGGACGTTTAGCTCAGCTGGTTTAGAGTATCTGTCTGACAGACAGAGGGTCGACGGTTCGAATCCGCCAACGTCCACAAAAGGGTGTTTTCCAGAGTGGCCAAATGGGGCAGACTGTAAATCTGCTGTCTTTCGACTTCGGTGGTTCGAATCCATCAGCACCCACAAAAAAATCATCGGAATTCCGATGATTTTTTTGTGCCCTGGCGCGAAAAGTGGCTGGCTATGCCATCGTTTGCTATCTGTGTGATGCACGAACGACGGCCAAGAAGTAACGAAACAGCTACGATGAAGGGGATTGCTTTTGAGCAACCCCCTTCTTGTTCAGCATGTAATTGCTATGGAATAAATCGTAAAATGCTGAGCGTGGAAATTAACAAACCTTTGGTTCCGGGATCAGTTTCCCGCGGCAAAAGCGGTGCTCAATCTGGCGGTCGTCGCCCAGGTAGATGTATCGCTCCAAACGCTCCAACAAGGAGTAGTTGTCGATGTTGAGGACGCTGTCGTCGATGACCAGTGCATCAAATTCGTAGCCAGGTTCGAAACTGCCCACCTTGCCAAAGAAACTGCCAGCCGACTTGGTGGCAATCCAGAACACTTCGGGCAGGGTGAGGAAGTGTTTGTCGTGATTTTGCTGGTATTGCATCTTGCTGACCTGAATGGCGTACACCAACATGCGGAACATGTTTAGGTCGTGGCCTCCGCTGATGTCGCTTCCCAGTCCTACATGCAGCCCCTCTTCGAGGAAGGTGCGTACAGGAGCCATCCCCGACGCTATGTTGAAATTCGATGTAGGGCAGTGGGCAACCATGACGTTGTTGCGCTTCATCAAGTCAAGTTCGATGCCTCCGGTCCACACGCAATGGGCCATGATGGTTGGTGTCTGTCCGAAGAGGCCATAGCGGTTGTAGGCATCCCCATAACTCGTGCTTTCTGGCTCCAATTCGGCTACCCAGGCAATTTCCGACGTGTTCTCCGAGAGGTGAGACTGTACAGGCAATTGATACTTGTTGGCCAGTTCGCCGCATGCCTTCAACAACTCTGGCGTACATGACGGCACGAAACGGGGCGTCATTATGGGGCGTACCAGCGCATCGGGATGGTTGAATTCCGCAATCAGTCGTTCGTTACCTTCGATGGCTGTTTCAACGTCTTCGCAGAGTGCGTCAGGACAGTGGCGGTTCATGGCCACCTTGCCTACCAAGGCACCCATGCCGGCTTCCTGATACAATTTCATCAACAGACGGGTACTTTCCGTATGGACGGTGCCGAAAACGCAACTGCGCATGGTGCCAAAAAGCCATTGGGTGTGAAGGAAATGGCGGTACATTTTCTCGGCATAATGAGTGTCGGCATACTTCGACTCTTCGGGGAAGGTGTAATTTTGCAACCAAGGCAAGAGTTCCAGGTCCATCGCCACGCCTTGGTTGCGTACCTGGGGGGCATGAACGTGCATGTCGTTCATGGCCGGTATCAGCAGGCGGTCGCCGAAATCAACGACCTCTGCGTCATCGCTATCTAAAGATGCCAAGTCTTTCGACACGCCTGTCACACGCCCATCGGCGTCCACGGCGACATAGCCGTTCTCAAGCACCTCGAAACTGTTTTTCTCCTTTGTATAAAGGATATGAGCTTTATAAATCTTCTTCATAATATTGATGTTTGGGTTGATAATCTGATAGTTCTTCCTAGGACGCTACGTCGTTTCATCCATTGAGACAGTAGCAACTATAGTAACAGAATAGATGCAGGAGGCCTTTCTTTTTCTGATACTACAAATTCATTCATAAGCGAAGAATACTCTCAATTACACATTTATTTTGCAAAGGTAAACATAAAATGCAAATATGCCAAAAATACAATTCCTTTTTATTATATTAAGGTATGGATGTTTGTTGCCCAAGCTTTTACTTCATTTTATTTTTCTAACGTTTGATAGACATTTCGTTTTAACACATAGGATATGCTGTTGGAATGACCTTTTGTTGATTCTTTGGAGATGCCTTTCGTCAACCCTCTCGCCATCGGAATGTTGCCTTTGCTCCTTTCCTTGAATCAACTTTTCCCCCGCTATCCTTGGATTGCGGGGGAAAGGTCAAATGGATGTGTGGTGTCCTTGATGCGACTATCTGATGGAATACAGGTAGCCCATCAGGGCCATTTTTCCTCGCATGGTCTCACGAGGTGTGAACTCACCGTTCACCCACATGTAGCGCTGGTTGAAATAGGACTCCTGGCGGGGCCAACCTCCATCGTTCCACGAGGGATAGCAACGGTTGAGCAGGATGCGGGCATCGCCGCCATTGTTGGGAGACCACGTTTCCGTGCCGTTGAAGGGTGTCTGGCCAGGGTGTGATTCGGGGGCGCCGTCGTTCCTGCCAGTGGTGTACACATCGGTGATGTGGCGCTCTCCAAGACCTGTCATCTCGACGATGTTGCCGGGGTTGCGGCCAAGGCTCCATCCTGCCTCTGTATACATCACGTGCTCCAATTCGCTGCGGCGTTTCTTGTCCGTGGCGATGTAATGGGCGAGCATCACCAATTGGAGGTTTTGCGACGTCTGCCATCGGCTGTCATTGGCGGAGCGGCGCGATGGGCGGAGGGCGGTATGGCTGATGTTGTAATCGGTGGCATGGGCGTTGACGCAGCGTTTCAAGTTCTCATACAATTCACCATAATGGCGAGGATGGGGACAAACCAGGTAGGCGGCAGCAGCCCATAACTGGCAGAATCCCACTTCACCCGCCTTGAACTCATTGGTGACATTGGCCACGAAAAAGCCTTGACGGCCCTTGTTGAACAAAAGGGAGTTGCCATCCTTGATCATGCTCTCCTCGGCCATGACGCGCTCCCATTGTTCGTCGCCCGTCACATTGTAGAGGAAGGCGGCGGCCAGCTGCTTGAAGTCGCGGCCGCGCATGCTGATGCTCCCCACGTCCTGCATGTCGTCGAGTTGCTGGTTCTCTTGGCGACTGGCGAAGCGGTAGGCTTTGATGGCTTCGTCGGTGTAATATTGGCGCAACGTGTCGTTTCCGTGGATGCGGAAAGCCTCGGCCATCACGGCGCAGTTGGCGGCGTTGGCCCAGGCGGCCATCGTGGTGCATCCGGCTTGGAACATCACCGACCAGTCGTTGCAGGGATTGGTCACGCCTTGTGAATAGCCTTCGCCGTCGCGGATGCTGAGGAAGAAGTCTGCCTCGTTGCGGGCTTCGTCGATGATGTCGGGGATGCCGTTGCCGCTCTCACGGATGCCAAGGTTGTCGTCATCGATTTTGCCTCCAGAAAGGATGTAGGGCAGGAGCATGTCGTAGATGTTGCTCACATGGGCCAGGTGGCGGTCCCAGTCGAAGGCATCGGAATGGCCGCCACGCACTTCTGTGTTGACGGGGTTGCCGGGAAGGCGATGCTGCCAGAAGATTGACTGCTTCAAGGGTTTGAAATGGGGTTCGTCCCACACGTCGGTGCGCAACGCTCGCCATTCCTGGCACCAGGGATGGAAGTCGGTCTTGTAGACGGTGAAGCCTTTAGGGTCTTCCTCGGGGATGAACTGCGGCTGACGGGGGACGGGGAATACATGCTCCGGGTCGTTGGGTTCGCCCAAGCGCATGTAGTAGTAGCCCCTGACGGAATAATGGAAGGGCTCGAAATAGGCATTGGAAGAGATGTCGAAGTCCATGCTGCTACCCACGTCTTCCACCACGAGACGGTAACGGCCGGGGGTGGCTCCCTTGAAGTCGATGTTCCACACGTCGGTGCCCACGAGGTTCTTGCCACCGGCTTCCTTGTCCGACTCGCCGGCCTTCTTCCAGAACTTCACCATGCCGACGCTCTGTTTCTTATGGGTGTTTACCTCGTAGAGCCACACCTTGCGCCCTTCCCATGACTTGTAGTCACGTGAGCCACCGTCGCCAAGCCATTGGTAGAGGTCGGCGGAATGGATGGCTTCCCTGGGGGAGTAGCCGATGATGTTCACATGGATGGCTTCCGACTGCGCGTTCCATATGTCGAAACGGATGCTGGCGGTCGTTTGGTCGCTGCCGATGCCTTTGGGAATGCTGACGGTGTAGGTGCGGCCCTGGCGCATGGGACGGGGAAGATGGAGAAACAGCCAGTGGTCCAATTCGCTCGTCAAAGTGTGGTCGGTATTCATCGGCTTGGATTTGCGCCACACTTCCAATGGCTGGATTTCGCCAAATGCAAGGTCGTCAGACGAACTGATGCGCCACAACGACACTTTCTGTGCTTCTGCCACCACCAACCGCTCGCCGAACACAAGAAGCGTGTCGTCGCCCTCGGCGAAGGAATGGCCGAGATAGGCGCTGGGGCCTGTGCCGTCGTCACGATATCTCACTTCTCCGTCTCGGAAATGCACCATGAGGTAGTCCTTGTCTATCACTTTCAATTCCAACAATTTCGTGGCGTGTGTTGGAATGGTCATCGCCAGAAGCAAGATGACCAATAGGATGTTGTTTCTGCTTTTCATATGGATGAGGATTATCTGATCATGTCGATTATTTCGGTGGGTAGTTGTTGGGAAATGACCAATTCTCCTGTCGGCGTATAGATGTTGAGCGTGGGCGTGAAATGCTGCACGTTGAAGATTTCGAAATCGTCGGTGGATTGGTAAGGGGATTCGGAAAATACCGTGGTTGAAGTGGTGATAAGGTAGTGTTGTGCCATATCGAATTCGGCCATCATCAGCATGTTGCTCAAAGGAGACAGCACAGCCACAGGCATCTCGCCACGCATCAACTGGGTTTTTCCCGAAGGGCATTGGATGAGAAGTGTGGAGACGATGCCGTGTATTGAGCCGGTGTATTCCTGCACTTGCAAGGCCAATACGGGGGTGCCTTTTCTCATTCGCCGTGTAATGCGCTGATGTGTCTTCTTGTCGGTATAGGTGGAGTCGCGAACCTCTATGTTGCGGAGGATATGGATGTCGAGCGCCATCTGTTCGCCATAATTGCCGGCATCTTGATGGAACACTCGGTAGGAATTGTTGTTTTCATCGCAAATCCAGAGGTCGATGAAGGTGAAGTCTTGCTCGGGTTTCTGGGGTTGAGGGACGACAAAGACATAACACTGCGTGTCGGCTCCAAGGTCGGAGTTGTCGGGAGTAATCACCGAGCTGTTGTATAAGTCTCCTTCATCGAAATGACGATATACCTCTTCGGGAAAGAATTGGTGGTCGAAATAGAATTTGGCGGGAATGGCCTCTTTGGGAAGCCCTTTCTTCTGCATCTCCTTGAGTGCTTCAGGTATTTGTGCGCTCAGACCGAGACTGATGGCCAAAAGAGTGCAAATGAGGATGGTTTTTCGCATATCTTTTCGTGGTTTTTGTAACTCTACAGCAATACATTCAATTGCATAATTAAATATGTCACCTCCTTTTGGTAGACCTCCTGGCCGGCTTCTTGGCTGTTCGTTTGGCAACGGGGGCTGAGGTGTCACTTATACGGAACGTATACAGGTTGTTCTTGCAGTCTACCACGTAAAGCACCTCTTTCCCGTTCTGTTCTTGGATTTCCATATAGTCGATGTCCTTCACCATCGGAATCTTGCCATACATCTTGCCGGTCATCTTGTCGAGCATGTACAGGCGTTTCTTCTCATGGGTGAAACCGTAGGCGCAAAACACATACTTGTCGTTTAAAATGAAGATGTTGTTGCTCACCAGATAGTCTGTCTCCCATACCATGCGCTCTTCGTCTACCTGGTAGCAATACAATTTGCTGCCTTTGCCGTCAATGTCGTCAGAGTAGCTGGGACAAGCCATGTTGAACATCAGAAAGCGGTTTTTGCCATCCCAACGCACATCCTGCACCTCGCAATAGTGGTTGTCGCACAGGTCGCAAAGATTGAGCACCTTGAGGGGACGCTTTTCGTTGTCGTAAAACACCACAACGAATTCAAAATCCATACTGCCAATCGGATTGCGGAACAACCCTAGCCAACCCATGCCTTCTGCTGGCTCAGTGATGACAGCCTCAAGTGATTCTGTCTCAGGCACCTTGGGCAGATTGGTCTGTATGTCCTCGCGAAGACGGTATATGTAACCGTTGGCTTTGTTTTTCGTGCCGACCATGGAAGAGTTCCAGTTGGTGCCATAGTTCTTCAACAGGGTTAGTTGTTGTGCTTCGATGGTACTAACCACCGTCAACATCAATAGGAATAAGATGATTCTTTTCATAATTCAAATAAACTCCTTGGTTTGCAATTCTCAAATTCGTGATATCACTCTAGTATGAAGTTCTTGCTTTGCAGGTCTTCGCAGTTGGGACCCACCATCACCGTAAATTCTCCCGGTTCGGCGACATGGCGCAAGTTGGCGTTGTAAAATTTCAACAATTCTTCGTCCACTTCAAAGGTCACGGTCTTTTGCTCTCCAGGTTCGAGGTGGATGCGTTGGAAGCCTTTCAGTTCCTTGATGGGACGGGCGATGGAGGCGGCAGTGTCGTGGATGTACATCTGAACAATCTCGTCGCCGGCACGTCTGCCGGTGTTCTTCACTGTCACACGGGCCTCGAGTTTGCCGCCGAAGTGGAGCTTGTCGCTGCTGAGCGATAGCGGACCATACTCGAAAGTGGTATAGGTCAAGCCATAGCCGAAGGGAAACACCGCACTGCCGTCGATGTCGGTGTAGTTGGTGGCGTATTTGCTGAACCAATTGCTGGTGGGACGACCGGTCACCATGTGGTTGTAATAGAAAGGCTCCTGACCAGTGGTCTGGGGGAACGAAGTGGTGAGTTTGCCGCTCGGGCTGGCATCGCCAAAGAGCACGTCGCAGATGGCGTCGCCACACTCGCTGCCTCCAAACCATACGTTGAGGATGGCGGGGATGTTTTCTTTCTCCCATTTCATCACTACGGGGCGCCCGGTGAAATAGACCACCACGACAGGCTTGCCGGTGGATTTCAATGCTTTCAGCAGGCGCTGCTGCGTCTCGGGAAGGCTGAGGTCGGAACGGCTGGCGCTCTCGCCGGTCATCTCCTGGGATTCGCCGATGGCGGCAATGATGACATCGGCATCGGAAACCGTTTGGAGCGCTTCATTGAGCAACTCGTCTTCCGAACGTGGGTCGCGGATGCCGGTGCCGAAGACTTCCCAGTTGGCTTCTATCTGAGCATCTTCGTGGATGTTGCTTCCCTTGGCATAGGCTACCTCGGCCTGCTGACCCAAAGCGCGGCGCATGCTTTCCAACAGGGTGGAGAATTCATTGGGGTTGGTGTTGGCAGTAGGGGCCCAGTTGCCGCGCATGTTCTTGGGTGCATGGGCCATTGGACCGACAAGGGCTATTTTTCCTTTCTTTTCAAGGGGAAGCAAGTTGTTGTCGTTTTTCAACAGCACGAAACTCTCTGCTGCGATTTTCCGGGCAAGGGCGCGTGAGGCATCGTTGTAGAGGATGTCCTTTTGTTTCTTGGTGGGAATGTTGCAATAGCGATAGGGATCTTCGAATAGTCCAAGGTCCCATTTCGCTTCCAGCATGCGGCGACAAGCGATGTCTATCTGGTTTTCGGATACCAGACCTTCTTCCAATGATTTCTTCAGAGTACCCACGAAACCGCGGGAGCACATGTCGAAATCGGTGCCGGCGGCCAACGCTCGGGCGGAACATTCCTGGAGGTCGCCACATCCCCAGGCTTTCATCTCGCCAATCGAACCATAGTCGGTCACCACAAAGCCTTTGAAATTCCATTCCTCACGCAGGAGGGTGGTCAACAGCCAGCAGCTGGCGGTGGCGGGTTCGTAGTCGATGGTGTTGAAGGAGGACATCACGCTGCCCACACCGGCATCGACGGCGGCATGGTAGGGGGCGAGGTAGTCGTTGTACATCCTTACACGGCTCATATCGGTCACATTATAGTCCAAACCTGACTCGGAGGCACCGTAAAGGGCGAAATGTTTCACGCAGGCCATCACCTCGTCAGGGGCGTATTGGCCGCCATTGCGCTTGTCGCCTTGGTAGCCGAGCACCATCGCCCGGGCAATGGCACTTCCCAAGAACGGGTCTTCGCCTGCACTCTCGGCAATACGTCCCCAACGGGCGTCGCGGCAGATATCGACCATGGGGCTATAGACCCATGGGATGCCGTCTGCCGTTGCTTCGATGGCGGCGGTGCGTGCTGCCAACTCCACCATCTCCAGATCCCAAGTACACGACATGGCAAGGGGGATGGGGAAGATGGTGTGGTAACCGTGGATGACGTCGAGGCCGAACAACAGTGGAATGCCCAGACGGGAACGTTCCACGGCATATTTTTGCACCTCGCGGATGCGGTCAACGCCCATCAGACTGAGGAAACCGCCCACCTCGCCATTGAGGATGGATTGATCTTCAACGCCTTTCTGGCCGACGCCGGTGTTCAACTGTCCTGCGTCTAGCAGGTTGAGTTGGCCTATTTTCTCCTCGAGGGTCATACGCGACATCAACTCGTTGATGAATTCGTCCTTGGTTTTCACAATTTTCTTGGGCTTCTGTGCCCAGGTGGTGGTCGGAAGCAGCAGTGTGACGACCAAAGCCAATAATGTATGTTTCATATCTTTAAGGATGATGGTTGTGCTGTAATAAATGATTGATACATCTAGGTGAGAGTGTGTAATTCTCCATCCTGGCTCTCAATTTCTTGCAAAGTTATGTTTTATTTCTTTACAATCCAAACAATATGGATTGTAATCCTTCAACTTTCCTTCAACTCCTTAAAAAACTCCTCTTCGACTCCCGCAATAAGCAGGCATATGTCCCTTTAACTCCTCTTTAACTCCTTTTTAACTCCTCTTTAACTCCTAAATAAAAACACTAAAACCCTGAGTCTTTGACGGCTTTGCTCAAATCCTTAGGGAGAGCGTTACGGTTGAGGAAGATATAGGTAGTGTTCAGTGCCATATAGTCGCGTGACATATACCAAATGCCATTGTACTTCCCGTATTTGCCCCATGAGTTCTTCACCATATAAAAAGGTTTCCCTTGTTCGTCGACAGCCTTGCCGTAGATGACCATCACATGGTCGTAAGTGAATCGCCAGTCGTCCCATTGCTCCTGACGCATCTGTTGTGAGGGCTGGACGCCATCGGGGAGCGTGGCAATTCCCGTGCGGGTGAAGCCGCCTGTTACGTCTCCACCCCATGCCACAGTGTAACCTGCATCGATTGCCTGGTCAAGAACTTCCATCAACTGCTCGATGGGTATGTTGTAACTGGGTTTCAATCGCCATTTGTAAGGTGCTTCGATGATGAACCATTTATTGAAGGGATGGTGAGTGTAGCTTGTCAGACTCACGTAGTCGTCAAGGTTTAATCCTAAGCTTTCAGCAAATGATTTCGGCGTGTATGTCTTTCCCTCATAGGTGAAAGAGTCGGGGCAGCGGCCAATGTATCGTTCAATGACAGCCTGGATGCTGTCTTGCCAATGGGGTAGGGGTTCTTTGGCATCTTTACGCACGATGCTGCTCACCCTGCGTTCCAATTCGGGGAAGAATATCTTGAAATTGGCAAGTGTATCGCCCACCAGGGAGCCTGGGGCCGGCATAGCATCCTCCGGACAGATGCCGTGGGTGCGCATCACCTCCAAGACATCATCACACGAACCTCCCTCCGATATTTGGCTGTAGCCATGCATGCGAACATAATGGGTGGCGCAGTCCATATAGTCTTTGTTCACCACGAACATCTCGCAAAGGTCGTAGGTCTTCCCTGTCTGTCGCAGTATCTCGCTCTCGAAATACCCCAATGTGCCATAGGCCCAGCAGGTGCCGCTGCGATGCTGGTCTTTCACACTCGTTATCGGGTTCTCCTTGACTGTCGTAAATGTCTTTTCTCCTTTCGAGCCAACAGCGGACCGCTGTAAGTTCTCTTGTGCCGATGCTGTCGTTGCCATCAACACCGTTGTGGTTACTATTGCTATTATCTTTGCTATATTCATTTATAATCAATTGATGGTTGTTTCACAATAATTCATGTAAAAAACTTTCATATATTATTCCAATATGGCAGTCCTCATTATTCCATTATAACTTAGCCGCCGTACTCCCTTTTAACTCCCGCAATTAGCAGACATATGTCCCTTTAACTCCTCTTTAACTCCTCTTTAACTTCTCTTTAACTCCTTAAAAAAACTCCTCTTTAACTCCTTAAAATACTCCTCTTTAACTCCTTAAAAAACTCCTCTGCTCATTTC
>JAFWSS010000196.1 GCA_017524385.1 Prevotella sp. | reverse complement strand
TTTCTTTTCTCAGCCGCGATTTTCTTTCTTGCTCCCATTATGTTATTGTTTTTTATTCAAAGGGTTGGCCTGCTTACTTCTTGTTTCCGGCGTGTCCGCCAAACCTGCGTGTAGGTGAGAACTCTCCGAGTTTGTGCCCCACCATGTTCTCAGTGATGTAAACAGGGATGAATTTGTTTCCGTTATGTACTGCAACAGTATGACCCACGAAGTCGGGTGAGATCATCGATGCCCTGGCCCAGGTCTTGACGACCGTTTTCTTGCCGCTCTCGTTCATGGCGAGAATTTTCTTCTCGAGAGCCACGTTGATGTATGGACCTTTCTTAAGTGAACGACTCATAATTTCCTCTTGTTAACTATTTTTTCTTGTTAGCTCTCTCGATAATGTACTTGTTGGAATGCTTCTTGGGAGCGCGTGTCTTGAGTCCCTTTGCATAGAGTCCGGTGCGTGAGCGCGGGTGTCCGCCAGACTGGCGTCCCTCGCCACCTCCCATCGGGTGGTCGTGCGGGTTCATGACGACGCCGCGGTTGTGCGGTCTTCTTCCGAGCCAGCGTGTGCGTCCGGCCTTACCCGACTGCTCGAGAGCGTGGTCTGAGTTGCCGACGCTACCGATGGTAGCCTTGCAAGCACTGAGGATTTTGCGTATCTCTCCCGAAGGGAGTTTGACGACGCAGTAGTCCCCTTCACGAGAGGTTAACTGAGCGAAATTACCAGCCGACCTGACGAGCTTGGCACCCTGTCCCGGGCGTAGCTCGATGTTGTGGATCACGGTACCCACGGGAATGTTAGCCAGTGGAAGGGCGTTCCCCACTTCAGGAGCTGCCTCAGCTCCGGAATTGAGTTTGTCGCCCACCTGTAGCCCGATGGGAGCAATAATGTAGCGTTTTTCGCCATCAGCATAGTATAGCAGGGCGATACGAGCAGAGCGGTTGGGATCATACTCGATAGTTTTCACCACTGCGGGAACACCATCCTTCTCTCGCTTGAAATCCACGAGGCGTAGCTTTCTCTTGTGTCCTCCACCTCTGTAGCGGACGGTCATCTTTCCGGAATTGTTCCTACCTCCGGTTGAGCGCTTTCCTCTAACGAGAGACTTCTCTGGTACGGATGCAGTAATCTCTTCGAACGTACCAATAATCTTGTGTCTTTGCCCCGGTGTAACGGGTTTTAATTTACGTACTGCCATTTTATTTTAGATATTGCTGTAGAAATCGATAGTCTCGCCCTCTTTGAGCGTGACGATAGCTTTTTTGAACGAGCTCTTCTGACCTTTGATCATTCCAGCCTTAGTGTAACGCTGCGAGCGTTTTCCGGCAAAGAGCATCGTGTTCACGTCGACCACTGTAACGTTGTACAGACGCTCGACTTCTTCCTTGATCTGGAGTTTGTTAGCATCCGGACGTACGATGAAACCATAACGGTTGGGACGCTTGTCGGTAGTCTTGGTCATCTTCTCAGTGACCAGTGGACGCAAAATAAGTGCCATTTCTATTCTCCTGGTTATTTAGTTAAGATTGTGTCGATGGTCTTCAGCGAATTTTCGGTCACAACAAGAACATCAGCATTCAAAACTTTGTAAGCATTGAGTGATGATGCAAGTATGACCTCGGAACGCTGCAAGTTACGAGCCGACAAATATACGTTTTTATTTGCTTCTGGCAAAACGAGAAGCACTTTCTTGCCTTCGACTTTAAGATTTTTAACAACATTTACGAAATCTTTAGTCTTGGGAGCCTCGAAAGTGAAATCTTCCACGACGATGAGAGCATCTTCCTGGACTTTGTATGAGAGTGCGCTTTTGCGTGCAAGCACCTTCACCTTTTTGTTGAGTTTGGTGCGGTAGTCGCGTGGTTTAGGTCCGAACACCCTGCCGCCTCCCCTGAGGAGTGGTGAGTTGATATCACCGTGGCGTGCGCCGCCACCGCCCTTTTGGCGTCCAAGTTTTCTGGTACTGCCTTTGTGCTCGCTTCTCTCCTTGGCCTTGTGTGTACCCTGCCTTTGGTTGCCGAGGTACTGCTTCACGTCGAGGTAGAGGACGTGATCGTTTGGTTCGATGCCGTAGATGTCGTCATTGAGTGTGGCAGTGCGCCCCGTCTCCTGACCTTTGATGTTTAAAACGTTGACTTCCATTATTTCTGAATTAAGACGGTTGAACCAATGCATCCAGCGACGGACCCCTTCACGAGGAGGAGGTTGTGCTCTGGAATGACTTTTAACACTCTGAGATTCTTGGTGGTGACCCTGTCTCCACCCATTTGTCCTGCCATCCTCATACCTTTGAAGACTTTGGCGGGATAAGAGCAAGCTCCGATGCTACCCGGTTTGCGTGCGCGGTCGTCCTGGCCGTGAGTCTGCTGTCCGACGCCACCGAATCCATGGCGCTTCATGACGCCTTGGAATCCTTTACCCTTAGAGGTACCTGTAACGTCGACGAAAGTGGAGTCGTTGAAGATTTCTACGGTGATGGTGTCACCGAGGTTGTATTCCTCCTCGAACTTGAACTCGGCCAAGTGTCTTTTCGGTGTTGTCCCAGCTTTTTTGAAGATGCCCATGAGTGGCTTGGAGGTGTTTTTCTCCTTAGCCTCTCCGAAAGCGAGTTGGTAGGCGTCATAGCCGTCCACCTCTTTAGTCTTCACCTGGGTTACAACACAAGGACCAGCTTCGATAACAGTGCACGGCACGTTTTTGCCGTCGGCACTGAAAACGGATGTCATTCCGATTTTCTTTCCAATTAATCCTGGCATTTCAATTTGTTGTTAAAGGTTGTTGTTGTAAATATGTGAATGAATTTCTATACTTTGATTTCCACTTCCACGCCGCTGGGAAGTTCCAGTTTCATCAGCGCGTCGATGGTTTTAGCAGTAGAGCTGTAGATGTCGATGAGGCGCTTGTAGTCGGAGAGTTGGAACTGCTCGCGGGCCTTTTTGTTGACGAACGTACTGCGGTTGACAGTGAAGATGCGCTTGTGTGTGGGCAGAGGTATTGGACCGCTCACTACGGCATCGGTTGCTTTGACGGCCTTTACGATTTTCTCGGCCGACTTGTCCACGAGTTTGTGGTCGTAGGACTTCAGTTTGATTCTGATTTTCTGACTCATGATGTTATTGTTAGATGATTTGTTGAGTGGCGCTGGAAACGCTGCTTAAGAGTCATTCGCTAAGCAGCGCGCAGCCGCCACGTGTTGTTTGTTTATACGAGGTCAGCCCTTCCGTTGATTTCAGTGAGGACAGCCTTAGCAATGGAGCTTGATAGCGGTGCGTGGTGAGCATACTCCATGGAGGATGTTGCACGTCCGGAAGTGATGGTGCGCAGTGTGGTGACGTATCCGAAAGTCTCCGACAGTGGTACGAGAGCCTTTACGATTCGTCCTCCGGACCTTGCCTCGTCCATGCCGAGGACCTGTCCGCGGCGCTTGTTGAGGTCACCTATGACGTCGCCCATGCTCTCCTCGGGTGTGACCACCTCGAGTTTCATGATGGGTTCCATGAGCACAGGTGCAGCCTTGACGCATGCAGACTTGTAGGCTTGGATGGCAGCAATTTCGAAAGATAGCTGGTCGGAGTCGACTGGGTGGAAGCCACCATCGACGACGGTGACCTTCAGAGATTCCACGGGATACCCTCCGAGGATGCCGTTCTTCATGGCAGTCTCGAAGCCCTTCTGTATGGAGGGGATGTATTCCTTGGGGATGTTTCCACCCTTCACTTCGTTGACGAACTGGAGACCTCCGTTGGCCTTTACATCGTAGTCTTCGTCAACGGGTCCAACCTGCACGATGATCTTAGCATACTTTCCACGACCGCCGGTCTGCTTCTTGTAGACTTCTTCGATTTCCACGGTGCGTGTGATGGCCTCCTTGTAGTTCACCTGCGGCTTGCCTTGGTTGCACTCCACCTTGAACTCCCTCTTGAGGCGGTCGATGATGATGTCGAGGTGCAGCTCACCCATTCCGGAGATGATGGTCTGTCCACTCTGCTCGTCGGTCCTCACGGTGAATGTGGGGTCTTCCTCAGCGAGTTTGGCCAGTCCGATTCCGAGTTTGTCGATGTCGGCCTGCGACTTGGGTTCTACTGCGATGCCGATGACCGGGTCGGGGAATGTCATGGACTCCAGCACGATGGGGTGTGCCTCATCACAGAGGGTGTCACCGGTGTGAATGTCCTTGAATCCCACTCCAGCGCCGATGTCGCCAGCGTCGATGGACTCCATGGGGATTTCCTTGTTGGAGTTCATCTGGAAGAGTCTGCTGATGCGCTCCTTCTTTCCCGAGCGTGGGTTGTAGACATATGAACCAGCAGCCACTTTTCCAGAATATACGCGGAAGAAGACGAGTCGTCCCATATAGGGGTCGGTAGCGATCTTGAACGCGAGAGCCGATGTAGGTTCTTCCTCAGAAGGCTTGCGAGCCTCTTCCTCCTCAGTCTCGGGGTTGGTACCCACGATGTGCACGGCATCGATGGGTGATGGCAGGAAAGCACAAACGTAGTCGAGCAATGGCTGCACACCCTTGTTCTTGTAAGACGAGCCACAGACCATAGGAGTGACCTCCATGGCCACCGTACCCTTGCGGATGGCGGCGATGATTTCCTCCTCGCTGATATCCTCACCCTCGAGATATTTCTCCATAAGGGCGTCGTCGTAGTTGGCAGCCGTTTCGAGCATCTTGTCACGCCACTCCTCAGCCTCGTCGACGAGGTTGGCGGGGATGTCCTCGATGTCGTATTCAGCGCCCATGGTCTCATCGTTCCAGAGAATGGCTTTCATGGTGATGAGGTCCACCACGCCTTTGAAGTTCTCCTCAGCTCCGATAGGTATTTGCACGGGGCACGGGTTGGCACCGAGGATGTCCTTCATCTGCTGCACCGTTCCGAAGAAGTCGGCACCAGAGCGGTCCATCTTGTTCACATATCCGATGCGTGGCACGTTGTACTTGTCGGCCTGTCGCCACACAGTCTCCGACTGAGGCTGTACGCCGTCGGCAGCGGAGTAAGTGGCCACAGCTCCGTCGAGCACCCTGAGAGAGCGCTCCACCTCAGCGGTAAAGTCCACGTGTCCCGGAGTGTCGATAAGGTTGATTTTGTACTTCTTTCCGTTCCATTCCCATGAGCAAGTTGTGGCTGCAGAAGTGATGGTGATACCCCTCTCCTGCTCCTGAGCCATCCAGTCCATGGTAGCGGCACCGTCGTGCACCTCACCGATTTTGTGGGTCTTTCCCGTGTAGAAGAGTATTCGCTCGGAAGTGGTAGTCTTCCCTGCATCGATGTGGGCCATGATGCCTATGTTGCGGGTGAGTTGTAAGTTTTGCTTTGCCATTATCTTTTTACCTTAATGCTATACCTGAAATGTTAGAACCTGAAATGTGCAAATGCCCTGTTGGCCTCGGCCATGCGGTGCATGTCCTCCTTGCGCTTGTAAGCCCCACCCTGGTTGTTGTATGCGTCCATGATTTCAGCAGCCAGCTTCTCAGCCATGCTCTTGCCGCCACGCTTGCGTGCGTAGTTGATCATATTCTTCATCGAGACGCTTTCCTTTCGGTCGGGACGGATTTCCGTAGGCACCTGGAAAGTGGCGCCACCGATACGACGGCTCTTCACCTCCACTTGCGGTGTGATGTTGTCGAGTGCTGTCTTCCAGATTTCGAGGGGAGTTTTCTCCTCTTTCGCCATCTTGTTTTTCACAATTTCAAGTGCGTTGTAGAAGATTTCATATGAAATGGACTTCTTTCCATCGTACATCAGATGGTTGACGAACTTGGATACCTTTGTGTCATTGTAAACTGGGTCTGGGAGTACCAGACGCTTCTTTGGTTTTGCTTTTCTCATATTTATTGTTTGAAATAAATTCTGCTTGGGGCTGTTCTTACTTGTTCTTCAACGCTCACACGAGAGCATTTACTCAACCTGTCGTGACTTCTCCAGCAAAACTGTTATTTGAATGAATGGTTTTTAGTCCTTGCTGATATTAACCTTCTCCGGTTATTATTTCTTCTGCTTCGGACGTTTTGCACCGTACTTTGAGCGGCGCTGGGTGCGGTTAGCGACGCCTGCAGTATCAAGCGTACCGCGAACGATGTGATAGCGCACACCAGGGAGGTCCTTGACACGACCACCTCTGACGAGCACGATGCTGTGCTCTTGCAGGTTGTGACCCTCACCGGGAATGTATGAGTTCACTTCCTTCTGGTTGGTCAGTCTTACACGGGCAACTTTTCTCATTGCCGAATTAGGCTTTTTGGGAGTAGTGGTATAAACACGAACACACACACCACGACGCTGAGGACATGAGTCCAGTGCGGGCGACTTGCTCTTGTCAACCAATTCCTTCCTGCCTTTTCTTACTAATTGCGAAATTGTTGGCATTTTGTTAATTTTTTTGTTTGATATTTATGTTGTATTGTTGTTTACACATTAATATATGGCACACCCTCGGCGCACCATTTGGGCTGCAAAGGTACTAACTTTCAGTGAATAAACCTAACTAAATGGGGCTTTAGGCCCCTCTCTTTGTGATGTTTTATGGTTTTTTAACGGTTATAACATTTTTTAAGGCGAAATATGATGACGGAAATGAGTGAGCATGCTTTGTTTTCAGAGAAATCGGAGTGGGCGGAATGGGCAAGATGGGCGGAGTGGGCAGAGTGGGCAAGATGGGCAAAATGGGCAAGATGGGCGGAAAAGGCGGGGCGCCAGCCTTTTTGAAAAGACTGGCGCCCTGTAAAAGAAAGTCCATGAGCAGGCTTATGCCTCGCCCTTGTTTCCGATGTTGAAAGGCGAGATGGTGCGTGGCTTTGAGTTGGGAAGTTGTATTTTCCCAAACTCCTGCTCATACCTTGCGATGTTCTCCTGCAATGCCATTGCGAGACGCTTGGCGTGCTCTGGAGCAAGAATTGCCCTTGTCCTGACGGTGGCTTTCTGGAGCCCTGGCAGCACCGAGGCGAGATCCATCACAAACTCCGAACTGGAGTGAGCGATGAGTGCGAAGTTGACATATACGCCTTGTGCCACGTCTGGCCCGACCTCTATTTGCAGTTGGTTGCCTTGCGGTTTGTTGTGGTTGTCCATAAGTGAAAAGTTTGATGAGAAGCAGGGATTCTGTAACGAATCCCTGCTTTTGTTTTATCTTTCTTCAGTCACGATTTCTTCGTCGGCGAAGTCGAGTACGTTTTTGCGGTTTGCGACCATGCGGTCGTACTCCTCCTTGGAGCCCACCTGCAGTTTTTCCCATTGCCTCAGGCCGGTTCCTGCAGGGATGAGGTGTCCGCAGATGACGTTCTCCTTCATGCCCTCGAGATGGTCCACCTTCCCTCGGATAGCCGCCTCGTTGAGCACCTTGGTGGTTTCCTGGAAGGAAGCCGCCGACATGAAGCTCTTTGTCTGCAATGCGGCCTTGGTGATGCCTTGGAGGATTTGCGTGGAGGTAGCGGGTATGACGTCCCTGACCTTGATGGTCTTCAGGTCGCGGCGTGTGAGGTTGGAGTTCTCGTCACGCAGTTTGCGTGCTGAGATGATCTGCCCCACATACACATTTTCGCTATCGCCAGCGTCGGTGACGTACTTCTTGCCCCAGATGCGGTCGTTCTCCTCTGCGAAGTCGAGTTTGTCGACCACTTCCTGCTCGAGGAATGTGGTGTCGCCCGGTTCCACGATTTGCACCTTGCGCATCATCTGTCTGACGATGATTTCGAAATGCTTGTCGTTGATCTTCACACCCTGGAGACGATAGACGTCCTGCACCTCGTTGACGATGTACTCCTGCACAGCTGTCGGGCCTTTGATGGCGAGGATGTCGCTCGGAGTGATGATGCCGTCGGAGAGAGGCGTTCCCGCCCTCACGGCATCGTTCTCCTGCACGAGTATTTGCTTGGAGAGTGACACGAGGTAGTTTTTCTGGTCGCCGGTCTTAGCGTTGGTGACGATGATTTCGCGGTTTCCTCGTTTCAGTCGTCCCATTTTCACCACGCCGTCGATTTCGCTCACCACGGCAGGTTCCGACGGGTTGCGAGCCTCGAAGAGTTCGGTGACGCGTGGCAGACCACCGGTGATGTCACCACCCTTTGCGACGGAGCGCGGAATCTTGACGAGTGTGGTACCGGTCTCAACGGTTTCTCCATCTTCCACCATCACGTGGCCACCCACGGGGAAGCTATAGGTAGCGACGACCTCTCCATCCTCATTGACGATGTCGCATGTAGGCACGAGAGTCCTATCCCTCGACTCGATGATGATTTTCTCGGTCAATCCAGTGGCGTCATCGGTTTCCGACTTGAATGTGACACCTTCGATGATGTCGTTGAACTTGAGCACACCAGCATATTCAGTGACGATGACCGCGTTGAACGGGTCCCATTTGGCGATGAGGTCACCTTTCTTCACCTCGTCGTTGTTCTTGAAGTAAAGCGAGCTGCCGTATGGCACCGGCATGGTGGAGAGCACGATGTTGGTGTTGATGTCGACGAACCTCACTTCTGCGAGACGGCTGACGACCATCTGGCAATCCACACGCAAGTCCTCAGGATTTTGTTCAGTAGGCGCCATTCCCTCCTTGAAGGGCACGGTGCGCAGTTCATCGAACTCGATCCTTGCGTCGTTCTTTGCCACGATGGTGGCGTTGGCGGCGGCGTTGGCAGCCACACCACCGGCGTGGAAAGTACGCAGTGTAAGCTGTGTACCCGGCTCACCGATAGCTTGTGCAGCGATGACGCCCACAGCCTCACCTTTCTGCACCATTCGGCTGGTGGCGAGGTTGCGTCCATAGCATTTCATGCAGACGCCCTTCTTGCTCTCGCAGGTGAGCACCGACCTGATTTCCACGCTCTCGATAGGCGATTCCTCGATGGCCTGTGCCACATCCTCGGTGATTTCCTCTCCCGCTGCCACGATGAGTTCGTTGGTTGTCGGGTTGATGATGTCGTGCACGGAGACACGTCCGAGGATGCGCTCTGCAAGAGTCGAGATGACCTCGTCGCCGCTCTTGAGAGCGGTGCAGTTGAGTCCACGTAGCGTACCACAGTCCTCCTCGGTGATGATGACATCGTGAGAGACGTCGACGAGTCGGCGTGTGAGGTATCCAGCGTCGGCGGTCTTCATGGCGGTGTCGGCAAGACCCTTGCGTGCACCGTGTGATGCGATGAAGTACTCCAGCACCGACATGCCCTCCTTGAAGTTGGAGAGGATAGGGTTCTCGATGATGGGCGCGATGTCTGCGCCAGCCTTCTGCGGCTTGGCCATCAGTCCACGGATTCCGGAGAGCTGCTTGATCTGGTCTTTCGAACCACGAGCGCCGGAATCAAGCATCATGAACACGGCGTTGAAGCCCTGGTCGGCCTCGGTCATCTCCTTCATAAGGATGGAAGCGATGTCGTTGTTGACGTGAGTCCAGGTGTCGATGACCTTGTTGTAACGCTCATTGTCGGTGATGAAGCCCATGGCGTAGCTCTCGGTGATCTGCTTGACCTCCTCGTTGCCTTTGGCGATAAGTTCCGCCTTCTCTGGCGGTATGATGATGTCGTCGAGGTTGAAGGAAAGTCCAGCGAGGTATGCCATCTTGTAACCGAGGTTCTTGATGCCGTCGAGGAACTCGCAAGCCCTTGCGAATCCAACGGTCTTGATGACTTTTGCGATGATGTCGCGCAAGCTCTTCTTGGAGATGACGGTGTTGACATATCCCACCTCTTCGGGAATGATGCCATTGACGATGACACGTCCCACGGATGTTTCCTCCACCATTTTTGGTACGAGGTTTCCTTTCTCGTCGAGGTCTTTCACCATGACACGCACTTTAGCGTGGAGGTCGCATTTGCCCTCGTTGTGTGCGATGATGGCCTCTTCCGGTCCATAGAAGGTGAGTCCCTCACCCTTTGCCCCCGGACGGATTTTTGTGATGTAGTATAGTCCGAGCACCATGTCCTGTGATGGGACGGTGATAGGCGCTCCGTTTGCGGGGTTGAGGATGTTGTGGCTTTGTAGCATGAGAATCTGCGCCTCGAGTATGGCCTCGTTGCTCAGCGGCAGGTGTACTGCCATCTGGTCACCGTCGAAGTCGGCATTGAAGGCGGTACAAGCGAGCGGGTGCAACTGTATTGCTTTACCCTCGATAAGTTTGGGTTGGAAGGCCTGGATACCAAGGCGGTGAAGCGTCGGTGCGCGGTTGAGAAGTACGGGATGTCCCTTCATCACGTTCTCGAGGATGTCCCAGATAACGGGTTCTCTCCTGTCGACGATTTTCTTGGCGCTCTTGACAGTCTTGACGATGCCTCTCTCGATGAGTTTTCGGATGATGAACGGTTTGTAGAGTTCCGCCGCCATGAGTTTCGGCAGTCCGCACTCACCCATCTTCAGTTCCGGACCCACGACGATGACCGAGCGTGCGGAATAGTCGACACGCTTTCCGAGGAGGTTCTGGCGGAAACGTCCCTGCTTTCCCTTGAGTGAGTCGGAGAGCGACTTGAGGGGCCTGTTCGACTCGCTCTTCACGGCGCTGCTCTTTCGCGAGTTGTCGAAGAGGCTGTCGACAGCCTCCTGAAGCATGCGCTTCTCGTTTCGGAGGATGACCTCCGGTGCCTTGATTTCGATGAGCCTCTTGAGACGGTTGTTGCGTATGATGACTCGCCTGTAGAGGTCGTTGAGGTCGGATGTTGCGAAACGTCCTCCATCGAGTGGAACGAGAGGTCTGAGTTCCGGCGGCGTGACGGGTATGATCTTCATGATCATCCATTCAGGACGGTTCATGTCCTTGCTGTTGCGGAACGCCTCGACCACTTGCAGCCTCTTGAGAGCCTCGGTCTTGCGGGCCACAGAGGCATCGTTGTTGGCACGGTCGCGTAGTTCGGCAGCGAGTTTGTCGAGGTCGAGTCCTGCGAGGAGGTCGTAGATAGCCTCGGCGCCCATCTTAGCGATGAACTTCCTTGGGTCGGAATCAGGCAGCATCTGGTTCTCGGGAGAGAGTTTGCTCTCCACGATGTCGAGATATTCGTCCTCAGAGATGAGGTCGAATTTCGTTGCTCCTGGTGCGGGGCGTTCTTGTCCGCTGCTCGACTCTTTGTCCACCTCAGTCCTGTTCTCGTAGTCACCCGGCTGTATCACCACGTATTTCTCGTAGTAGATGACGGCGTCGAGTTTCTTGGTAGGCAGTCCGAGCAGGTATCCGATTTTGTTGGGCAGTGAGCGGAAATACCAGATGTGAGCCACTGGCACGACGAGTTCGATGTGTCCTGAGCGCTCGCGCCTGACATTCTTCTCAGTCACCTCGACGCCGCACCTGTCGCACACGATGCCTTTGTATCTGATGCGCTTGTATTTTCCGCATCCGCACTCATAGTCTCGTGTAGGGCCGAAGATTCTCTCGCAGAACAAGCCGTCGCGTTCGGGCTTGTATGTGCGGTAGTTGATGGTCTCAGGCTTGGTAACCTCTCCTTTGGAATTCTCCAGGATTTCCTCTGGTGAAGCCAGTCCGATGGTGATTTTGGTGAAGTTGTTCTTAACTTTTGTATCTTTCTTGAATGCCATGTCTGATAACGATTTAGTCGAGTTTGATACTTAATCCGAGTCCGCGGAGTTCATGCAGCAGCACGTTGAGAGATTCGGGTATTCCCGGCACTGGCATTGGCTCGCCCTTGACGATGGCCTCGTAGGCTTTGCTTCTTCCCACGACGTCGTCGGACTTGACAGTGAGTATTTCCTGAAGGACGTGGCTGGCTCCGAAAGCCTCCAGCGCCCAGACTTCCATTTCTCCGAAGCGCTGTCCTCCGAATTGTGCCTTTCCTCCGAGCGGTTGCTGTGTGATGAGCGAGTATGGGCCGATGCTTCTTGCGTGCATCTTGTCCTCCACCATGTGTCCCAGTTTGAGGAAGTAAGTGATGCCCACGGTAGCAGGTTGGTCGAACTTCTCACCTGTCTCACCGTCGTAGAGGTGTGTTGAGCAAAGTCTTGGCAATCCAGCCTTGTCGGTCCATTCCGAGAGGTCGTCGAGTTTTGCCCCGTCGAAGATGGGTGTAGCGAATTTCACGCCGAGTCGTTTTCCTGCGGCTCCAAGGATGGCTTCGAAGATTTGCCCGAGGTTCATGCGCGACGGCACGCCCAGCGGGTTGAGCACGAGGTCGACGGGTCTTCCGTCCTCAAGGAATGGCATGTCCTCTTGTCTTACGACCTTGGACACGATGCCCTTGTTTCCGTGACGTCCTGCAAGTTTGTCGCCCACTCCGATCTTGCGTTTCTTTGCGACATACACCTTTGCCATCTGGAGGATTCCAGAGGGCAGTTCGTCGCCGATGGTGATGGCGAACTTTCTTCTCTTCAGCTCAGCGTCGAGCAGTTTTGCCTTGCGGATATAGTTCATGATCAACATGGAGATGAGCGAGTTGACATGCTCGTCGTCGGTCCAGTTGTTCGACTGTATGCCTTCGTAGTTGAGGTTCTTCAGGTTGACGATGGTGAACTGCGCGCCCTTAGCGATGATTTCGGTGTCGGCATAGTCCTTCACGCCCTGCGATGTCTTCCCCTTGATGAGCTTGAGGAGTTTGTCAACGAGGATGTCCTTGAGGTCGTTGTTCTTTGCCTCGTATTCCTCATCGATCTTTGCGAGTTGGATTTTGTCGAGTTTGCGCGACTCACGTGTCTTGACGGCCCTGGAGAACAGTTTTTTGTCGATGACGACGCCGCTGAGCGACGGGTTGGCCTTGAGAGAGGAGTCCTTCACATCTCCGGCCTTGTCGCCGAAGATGGCGCGGAGTAGTTTTTCCTCTGGCGAGGGGTCGCTCTCACCCTTTGGCGAAATCTTTCCGATGAGGATGTCGCCTGGCTCCACGCGTGCTCCGACTCGGATGATGCCGTTGGTGTCGAGGTCCTTTGTGGCTTCCTCGCTGACGTTGGGAATGTCGGATGTGAACTCCTCCATTCCACGCTTGGTTTCACGCACGTCGAGTTGATACTCGTCGACATGTACGCTGGTGAGCACGTCTTCCCTGACAAGTCTCTCTGAGAGCACGATGGCGTCCTCGTAGTTGTAACCCTTCCACGGCATGTATGCGACGAGGAGGTTGCGTCCGAGTGCGAGTTCCCCGTTCTCGGTGGCATATCCTTCAGTGAGGATTTGTCCCTTGTGCACACGGTCGCCCTTGTTGCATATGGGTCTGAGGTCGATGGTCATGTTCTGGTTGGTGCGGCGGAACTTGGGAATGCGGTATTCCTTTGTAGGCTCGTCGAAGCTGACGAATTCCTCGTCCTCAGTGCGGTCGTAGAGTATGCGGATGGTTGTGGCGTCGACGAATTCTATCACGCCTTCACCCTCAGCCACGATCATGGTTCGAGAGTCCTCGCACACCTGCCTCTCGAGTCCTGTACCCACGATGGGTGCATCGTTGTGGAGCAGTGGCACAGCCTGGCGCATCATGTTGCACCCCATGAGGGCGCGGTGTCCGTCGTCGTGCTCGAGGAAGGGGATGAGAGCAGCCGACACGGAAGCTATTTGCTGTGGCGACACGTCCATGAACGAGACGTTTTCCGGTGACACGACGGGGAAGTCGGCATCGAGGCGGCATTTCACCACGTCGCGAATGAAGGTGCCGTCGGCGTTGAGCGGTGCGTTGCCCTGCCCGATGTAGTGCTCCGACTCCTCTTCTGCAGTCATATATACCACATGGTCGTTGTCGAGGTCCACCACCTCGTCGGTCACCTTGCGGTAGGGTGTCTCGATGAAGCCCAGTTCGTTGATGGTGGCATAAACGCACAGCGACGAGATGAGTCCGATGTTTGGTCCTTCAGGGCTCTCGATGGGGCAGAGTCGTCCGTAGTGTGTATAGTGCACGTCACGCACCTCGAATCCGGCCCTTTCCCTGGAGAGTCCTCCAGGTCCGAGAGCGGAGAGACGCCTCTTGTGGGTAACCTCCGCCAGCGGGTTGGTCTGGTCCATGAACTGGCTCAGCGGGTTTGTTCCGAAGAAGGTGTTGATGACGCTTGAGATGGTCTTCGCATTGATGAGGTCTGTCGGTGTGAAGGTCTCGTTGTCCCTGACGTTCATGCGCTCTCGTATGGTGCGGCTCATGCGTGCCAGGCCTATGGAGAACTGGTTGGCCAGCTGCTCTCCCACGGTGCGCACACGGCGGTTGGAGAGGTGGTCGATGTCATCGACGGTGGCGTTGGAGTTGACCAGTTGGATGAGATACTTGATGATCTCGATGATGTCCTCCTTGGTGAGGATGCGCACATCCATGTCGGTGTCGAGGTTGAGCTTCTTGTTGATGCGGTAGCGTCCCACCTCACCCAGGTCATAACGTTTGTCGGAGAAGAACAGGTTCTGAATCACCTCCCTTGCACTGGCGTCGTCGGCGGGGTCGGCGTTGCGAAGCTGTCGGTAGATGTACTGCACGGCTTCCTTTTCCGACTTGCTGGGGTCTTTCTGCAAGGTATTGAAGATGATGGTGTACTTGCTCGACTGTTCATCGTTCTTATGCAAGAGGATGGAAGATGTGCCGCTATCAAGGATTTGGTCGGCGATTTCCGGTGTGATGACGGTCTCGCGCTTGACGATTTCCTCATTGCGCTCGATGGTCACCACCTCACCGGTGAACTCGTCGGAGAAGTCCTCCGTCCACGAATGAAGCACCTGTCCAGCGAGTTTGCGTCCCACCACCTCTTTCATGCTTTTCTTGGTCACTTTCACCTCTTCTGCCAAGTCGAAGATGCTGAGGATGTCCTTATCGTTCTCATATCCGATGGCACGGAGCAGGGTGGTGACAGGCAATTTCTTCTTACGGTCGATGTAGGCGTACATCACGTTGTTGATGTCGGTGGCAAACTCAATCCAAGATCCCTTGAAAGGAATGATGCGTGCGGAATAGAGGTTGGTGCCATTGGAGTGAACGCCTTGGCTGAAGAAGACGCCCGGCGATCGGTGGAGCTGCGACACTACGACTCGCTCGGCACCATTGATGATGAACGTACCGTTGCTCGTCATATATGGGATGGTTCCGAGGAACACATCCGAGGTGACAATTTTGAAATCGACGTGCTCCGGGTCGGTGCAGTAGAGTTTCATCTTCGCCTTCAGCGGCACGCTGTAGGTCAGTCCTCGCTCAAGGCACTCGTCGATGGAGTAGCGCGGCGGGTCGATGAAATAGTCAAGGAACTCGAGCACGAAGTTGTTTCTTGTGTCGGTGATGGGGAAGTTCTCAGAGAACACCTTGTACAAGCCATCATACTTCCTCAGTTCGGGGGGTGTGTCGAGCTGCAGGAAGTCCTGGAAGGACTTGAGTTGCACGTCAAGGAAATCCGGGGTGGGCATCGGGTTCTTGACACTGGCGAAATTTACCCTGTTGTTGATGATTTTGGTGGCCATTAATGTGGTTTGTTTGTCACCGGCATCAGCCGGCATTTGCAATTGTAAGACACAAAAAGGTTAAGAATCCCCTACTGGGAGACTCTTAACCATGTAATTCGAGAAGCGTATGCCGCGCATGGCGGCAAAGTGACGATCTTGCTTATTTGAGCTCAACCTTGGCACCCTCGGCCTCGATAGCCTTCTGCAGGTTCTCAGCCTCAGCCTTTGACATACCTTCCTTCAGAGTGGAGGGAGCGCCGTCAACCAGTTCCTTAGCCTCTTTCAGACCCAGACCGCAAGCCTCTTTCACAGCCTTGACGACCTTCAGTTTGTTAGGACCAACCTCAGCGAGAACGACGTTGAACTCGGTCTTCTCTTCCTCTGCGGGAGCAGCGGCGGCGGCGGGGCCAGCGGCCACGGCAACAGCAGCAGCTGCGGGTTCGATTCCATACTCTTCCTTGAGGAAGTTTGCCAACTCGTTAACTTCCTTTACTGTCAAATTTACCAATTGCTCAGCAATAGCTTTGATATCTGCCATTTTATTTAAAATTTTAATTGTTTGTTAATGTTTGTGAAAGTGACTTTGAAAGTTTATTCAGGACGCTCGCCCAAAGTCTTCAGCACACCATGTATGGTGTTTGCGCCTGACTGTAGAGCAGAGACGACGTTCTTCGCAGGCGACTGCAGCAGAGCCACGAGGTCGGCGATGAGTTCGTTCTTGCTCTTGATGGAAGCCAGCTCCTCGAGTTTGTCGGCACCAACGAAGATTCCTTCCTCGGCATATGCAGCCTTGAGTGCAGGAACTCCTTCCTTGGTGTACTCCTTGAGCAGCTTGGCGGGTTGGTTTGCTGTCTGGCAAAACAAGACGGCAGTGTTACCCTTTAGTGCGGGATAGATTTCTTCGAAGTCCACTTCACTAGCCTCCAAGGCTTTGTGTAGCAGTTTGTTCTTCACCACCACCATCTTGATATCGCTCTTGAAGCATTTGCGGCGCAACTTGCTGGTATTCTCCGCATTCAGTCCGGTCACATCGACCAGGTAGAAATGAGGAAATTCCTTCAGTTTCTCGCCGAGCTCAACGATGATTGTATCTTTTACTTCTTTCTTCATGTTACACGTCAGATTAATGCATTGTTATTCGACCGACTTAGGATCGACCTTGATGCCCAAGCTCATGGTGCTTGAAAGGAAGATACTCTTGATGTAGGTACCCTTGGCAGCAGCAGGTTTGAGCTTGATAATCGTGGCGATGAATTCCTTCGCGTTCTGAAAAATCTGGTCAGGGGTGAATGTCACCTTGCCAATGGATGCATGGACGATACCGGTCTTGTCGACCTTGAAGTCGATCTTACCTTGCTTCACTTCCTTCACAGCCTTGGCGACATCCATGGTGACGGTGCCGCTCTTCGGGTTCGGCATAAGACCACGCGGTCCGAGGATGCGTCCCAACGGACCAATCTTGCCCATGCAAGAGGGCATAGTGATGATCACGTCGACGTCGGTCCAACCACCCTTGATTTTGTCGATGTATTCCTCAAGACCCACGTAGTCGGCTCCAGCTGCCTTGGCAGCTTCTTCCTGGTCGGGGGTTCAGAGGCAAAGCACACGCACAACCTTACCTGTTCCGCAGGGGAGAGACACGACGCCACGAACCATTTGGTTTGCCTTCCTCGGGTCAACTCCGAGACGCACGTCGATGTCGACGGAAGCCTCAAACTTAGTCATGGTGATTTCCTTGACGAGTTCGGTAGCCTCTTTCAAAGTATACATCTTCCCTGCTTCAATCTTTGCGGCTGCTATCTTCTGGTTTTTTGTCAGTTTACTCATAGTTCCTAAAATTGAAGATGATTATTTACCAGGGAACTCTCCTTTTACGGTGATACCCATGCTTCTGGCTGTGCCTGCAATCAGCTTCATGGCAGACTCGATGGTGAAACAGTTCAGGTCGGGCATTTTGTCTTCTGCTATGGCGCGAACTTGTTCCCATGTGACGGAAGCCACCTTTTTGCGGTTGGGTTCCGACGATCCACCCTTCACCTTGGCAGCCTCGAGCAGTTGGATGGCTGCGGGAGGTGTCTTGATAACGAAGCTGAAAGACTTGTCGTTGTAATAGGTGATAACAACAGGAAGAATCTTTCCTGCCTTATCTTGGGTTCTGGCGTTGAACTCCTTGCAGAAAGCCATGATGTTGATGCCCTTGGAACCAAGAGCAGGTCCAACAGGGGGAGAAGGATTTGCAGCGCCACCCTTAATCTGTAATTTGATTAATCCAGCAACTTCTTTAGCCATTTGATTTTTAAAATTAAAGTTTGATATTATAAAAGAATGTCAGGGCCGTAACAATCCCCTCATTCTTTTACCACTTGCATAAAACCAAGTTCGAGCGGCGTTTTCCGTCCGAAAATCTTGACCATCACCTTGAGCTTTCTCTTTTCGGTGTTCACCTCTTCGATGACACCGGAGAAGCCATTGAATGGGCCATCTGTCACTTTCACTGTATCGTTGACCTCGAAAGGAATCGAAACCTCGTTCACAATCTCCGTCTCCTCGGCATTACCCAGCATGCGGTTGATTTCCGACTGCTTGACAGGCGAAGGATTGTCCAAACCTCCGAGGAACCCCATCACGTTGGGCATGAAACGCAGTGTATGCGCCACATCACCCACCATTTCGGCCTCCACGAAAATATAGCCAGGGAGAGAAACCTTCTCCTTGACCACACGTTTCCCATCACTTTTCTGTGTGGCGTGCTTCTCAGTAGGAATCACGACCTGGGAAACATACTGTGACAATTGGGGATTGTGCTTAAGTTCAGCCTCGATGTATTCCTTCACTTTGGCTTCCTTGCCGCTAACGGTCTTAAGCACATACCATTGCTTACCTGTCCTGGGCATTTGTCTATACGATCTTATAAATGAAAAGCATCAGATTCTTAAACACCACATCCATCAAGAACACCACCATGGCGATGATAAGGGAAGCAGTCAAAACAACCATCGCACTGTGGGAAAGTTCTTTGTATGTGGGCCAAGTGGTCTTATGCGCAAGTTCGTTGTAACACTCCTTGCAGTAGTTTACAAATCTTTTAAACATATCTTTTTTCCTTATTTTGCACGGGAAGGAGGACTCGAACCCACGACCCTCGGTTTTGGAGACCGATGCTCTACCAACTGAGCTATTCCCGTAAAAAAGTTCCCGCGCCCACTGTCGCGGGAACCGTTTTCTCATCCTATGGATGGATTAGTCTTCGAAGACCTCTGTGATCTGGCCTGAGCCCACGGTACGACCACCCTCGCGGATAGCGAAACGGAGACCTTGGTTGAGAGCCACAGCGTAGATGAGGTCGACAGTGATTTCCACGTTGTCACCAGGCATCACCATTTCAACGCCTTCGGGGAGAGTGATCTCACCGGTGCAGTCCATGGTGCGGAGGTAGAACTGAGGACGATACTTGTTGCCGAACGGAGTGTGACGACCACCCTCTTCCTTCTTCAAGACATAGATAGTAGCCTTGAACTTCTTGAAGGGCTTGATCTGTCCCGGATGGCAGAGCACCATACCGCGCTTGACCTCTTTCTTGTCGATACCGCGGAGGAGCAGACCAACGTTGTCACCAGCCTGGCCTTCGTCGAGGAGCTTGCGGAACATTTCAACACCGGTAACGACGGACTTCTTGTCCTCACCGAGTCCGAGGAGCTCAACGGGGTCGCCAACGTGGATGACACCAGTCTCGATACGACCGGTAGCAACGGTGCCACGGCCAGTGATTGAGAACACGTCCTCAACAGGCATCAAGAAAGGCTTGTCGATGTCGCGTGGAGGCTCTTGGATCCAGCTGTCGCAGGTATCCATCAGCTCCAACACCTTCTCCTCCCATGCGGGAACGCCTTCGAGAGCGCCGAGTGCAGAACCACGGATGATGGGGGTGTCGTCCTCAAACTCATATTGTGCAAGGATTTCTTGTACTTCCATTTCCACGAGCTCGAGCATCTCCTCGTCGTCGACCATG
>JAFWSS010000195.1 GCA_017524385.1 Prevotella sp. | reverse complement strand
GCTGTTGCGTACGAAGGTGACCTCTTCGGCATAGCCTTCTGCCGGGCTGACGGTCAGCACCTCGTCGTTGAGCGTGGCCTCGAGAAGACTGCAGTCAACTTCCTTGTCAAACTTCAGTGTGAACTCCTTGATGCTGTTGGGAACATCTACGGAGCCATCCTCGGGGTTGGTACTTACGACCGACGGAGTGAGTGAGGCGTAAGGATATGTGTCGTTCTGTTCCACTTCGGCGTTGTAAGTAGCAGTGACGGTGAAGTCGTTGACATCACCACCGGTTTCGGAGAGATTGACGAGGTGGTACTCTTGGTCTTCCGGGTTGGTGAAGGTCACCTCCACCACATCGCTCTGGTTCAAACCTTCGTTGAGGAAGATGTAGAAACGTCCGTCCTCGAAGCCTTCCACGGAGTATACTTCCTTCTCTTCTCCATTGACCTTGACAGTGGCGCAGCTGAGGGGGTACAGCAAACGCTTGAGGCTGCTGGACTGAACGAGTTCGGCCATGTTGGTCTCGAAATCGAAATTGATTTGGATGACATCGTTGGAGAATTCTGCCACGGCTTCGGGCTCAGGTTGTGGTGATGAACCAGGGAAGTAGCCGTCGAGAACGTAGGAGATGACGCTCGAAATGTCGGAGATGTTGATGCTGCCGTCTTGGTTGACATCCCCCTCGTTGAAGTAGAATTGTTCAACATCGTTCCCCATCACATACGACACCATCAGCGACACGTCGGTGATGTTCACCTGAAGGTCGTGGTTGACATCTCCAAGGCCGTAATCGGTGTCGACGGTGAGTTCGAAGGAAGTGTCGAGGAGGTTGACATCCTCGCTGTTCTTGCCAATCAACACGATATTTTTTATTTCGCAGGGGAAGGTGCCCACTGCTGCGTCCTTTGACGCCTTCAACTGAAGGGTGATGATGGGGCCGTCGGTCCCGGAAATAGCCCTGTTGAAGAGGGATATCGCAGCCACGAGGTAGTGACCGTCGCCAACAGACTCGAAAGCGGCCATCATGCCCGCTGGGTTGCGGTCGGACAGTTCATAAGCGTAGGAGTCACCCTCTGGCACCAGTTCCACGCCCTCCGGCAGGAAGAGTTCAAACTGGTATCCGATGTATTCCTTGCCCATGTCGGTTGCAAGGTTGATGACGAGCGATGCCGTTTCGCCCCTCATGATGTATGCGTTGTCGCAAGACACGAACTGAGGTCGTGTGATGTATACGAAGTTTCTCCATCCCTCGAGGGAGGCATATACTTGCCATATGTTTTCGGGCACATGCAGCGTGGCGGTGGCATAGACACCGTCGGTGAAGTTGTTGTCGTTGATGCCGTAGGGTTCTTCGCTGTCACAGTAGACGTCGGTGATGGCGTTGCTGTTGTCGAATACCTTCTGTCCGATGGACGTGACGCAGGCGGGTATCCACAGTTGCGTCAAGGCTGGGCAGTTGGCGAAAGCATTATCTCCCACCGTTGCAATGTTGGCAAGGTTGACCGAAGTAATGAGTGTGTCGCCTTCAAATGCGCAGGGGCATATCTCGTTCACAGTGGCACCGAAACTGATGTTCTTGTTGGCGGCACCCACAGCGAAGGCCACAACCTTGCGCTTCTCCGTCTTGTCGGTGATATACACCTTTGAACTATTGTGCGCGTAAATCTTGTTGGAAGTGCTCACCGTGAACGTCTTGTTGGAGGTGCAGTTGGCGAATGCTCCGTAGCCGATGGATGTCACCTTTGCCGGGATGGTGAAGGAGGGTATTGCGGTACAGCCGTCGAATGCTCTCTCGCCGATGGTGACCAGGTTGGCGGGGAAGGAGACCGACGGCAATGCGGTGCACCCTGCGAAGGCGTATGCCTTGATGGTGGTGACTGCCGTTGAGAAGGTTATCGTCTCCAATGCGGTGCATCCTTCGAAAGCGTGCTCTCCGATGGTGGTCAATTTGAGCGGTAGGGCGATTTCCTGCAATGCGGTGCATCCAGCAAAGGCATAGTCGCCGATGGAGGTTTGCGCCGACTGGAAATTGACTGTGACCAAAGCGGTGCATCCTGCGAAAGCAGCCTTGCCGATGGTCTTTGCGTTTGGTGCGATGGTCACCTCGGTGAGTGCGGTGCATCCCGCGAAAGTAGAGTCGGCGATGGAGGTGAGCCCGCTGAAGGAGCGCAGTTCGGTGAAGCTCGTTATCTCGGTGTCGCCCTTGAAGACGTCGCCGAAGTCGGTGACGGCCTGCGCCTCACGGTAGGAGAGTTCGCCATCTTCATTGTTGTCCCAGTTGGCCACGCAGAGTGCTTTCACGTGCGGATCCTTGAAAATCATGTTGAAGTCAACCTCGTAATAGGTGGTGATGTTTCCAAAGTCCTTCCACACATCAGCCTGTGAATAAACGTCGAGATAGCCTTGTGGCACCGCTAGGGTGGCGTTGGCGACATTCACGCCATCGAAGATGTTGGCGGGTACTTCCAGCGGAGTGATCCACTGCACTTTAACCGTGGTCAGATAGGAGCAGCCCTCGAAGGCTTGTTGGCCTATGCTCGTCACGGAGTTGGGGATGGTGACCGACTCCATCGTCTCGCAGTTGGCAAAGGCCCTGTCGCCGATGCTGGTCACTTTGTAGTAGACACCGTCAATGAGCACGCGCCATGGGATGACGACGTTCACCAACCCTTCTTCCTCCTCGTCCCAATAACCGATGGTGGGGTTGCTGGGGCTGGTGGCGCTAAAGAAAAATTCTTCATCCCAACCGGTAAGGGCGACGGTATGCTCCTCTGGGTCAGTCACGCTGTAAAGGAAACCGTTTATCTGGATATCAGCGGCAAAAGCAAATGCCGCCAGACAGGTTGAGACCAACGTCAACAGTAATCGTAATTTTCTCATCTTTTTCGTATGATTCGGGGTATTTTCTAAAAAACGCCACAAAGGTACAAATAAGCGAGCGAAAAGCCAAAATATTTTGAATTTTTCCGAGTGAAAGTGCCTTCGATGGAATCAAAGGTACTCAATGAAGCGTTTCCTCTTGCCATAAAAGCATAAAACCTATAGGTTGAAAAAAATGCATTTGCTTGTGAATGAAATCAAAAACTTCGTTATTTGCTTTGCATTCCGCTCGCTTATTCGTACCTTTGAAGCCGTAACCAAAAAGAGAAGATATGAAAAGAACATCATGGGCCTTCATCGTTGGTATTGTCATGTTGATGGCTTCTCCTGCTTTCGCCCAGCAGTCGGGCACCTTGCGCATTGACGCCCAAACGAGACACCAAAGCATCACGGGATTCGGCGGTTTCGTCTGCTCCCCGCAGTTCACCTACAACCATATGAGCACCTCAGACATCAAGAAGGTGTGGGGCACTGGCAGCACGGTGGGTTGCAACATCATGCGCCTATACATCCCCATCGGGAGAAACTCCTGGAGCCAGTCGCTGCAGACAGCGAAGAACGCCAAGCAGATGGGTCTCATCGTCTTCGCCTCGCCTTGGGGACAGCCCGCCGAATGGAAGACCAACGGCACCATCAACGCGAAGAACAGCGACGGCACCCTGGGCTACCTGAAGAGAGAGAACTGGCCCGACTACGCCCAGTATTTGGAAGACTATGTGCAATACATGCGTACCAACGGTGTGGAACTGGACGCCATCAGCATCCAGAACGAGCCCGACTGGCCGGCCACCTATGCCGGCTGCCTTTGGTCGGCATCGGAGATAGCAGAGTTTGTGAAGACCTACGGCCCCACCATCAGTTGCAAGGTGATGGCCCCGGAGACGCTTGCCTGCAGCGACAGTTATGCCAACGCCTTGAACAAGAGCGACGTGCTGCCCGGCTTCGACATCTACGGCGGCCACCAATACGGCGGCATACAGTCGGCCTACAAGAACCTTGCCAAGAAAGGCAAGGAGGTGTGGATGACGGAATACCTCATCAATTGGAACGAGGGGCAGTCCTCCAACCGCAATTTCGACTTCTCCAAAGACTTCTTCGACTTCTTCCGCGCCATCAACACCTGCATGCTGGGCGACTTCAACGCATGGGTGCACTATGCCGCCAAGCGCTACTATGGCATGCTCGGCGACGGACAGATGGGCACGTCGAGTGGCGTGGTCACCAAGCGCGGATACGTGATGGCCCACTTCGCACGCTTCGTCACAGGCATGACACGAATCGACGCCAACTTCGGCGATAGCGGACTGGAAGGGTCGGCCTATCTCTCGCAGACGGGAGACACCGTGGTGGCCGTCATCGCAAACGCCACCAACAACGCCGTAGACCTGACAGCAGACCTGCCTTTCTACACCCAGGAAGGCAAAACCACCGTCACCACCAAGACCAAGAGTTTCCAAACCGCCACGCTGGCCCTCGAAGCCGAGACCTGCCGCCCCGTGACACGTATCGAAGCCCAGAGCGTGACCACCGTGCTGTTCGTCCGCAGCCGCGACCGCCAGCCGTCGGACATGAAAGGCAGCATCGCCCGTTTCGACCGCATCGACGACATGCAAGCCACCAAGGCCACGTTCGGCACCGGCTACAAGTTGAGCGGCAAGACGAAAACTTTCGACCACAACAACCCCCTCATCTCCACCCGCACCAGCGACAGCTATGGCTATGTGGCATTGGACAACCGCTACAGCCGCCTTGTAATGCAGGTGAAGAAGATGACATCGACACTCAACTACAGTTCCGCCCTGACCACCCTGACCTATGTCAACGCCAAGGGCGAGGTGTCATCATACAACTACGGCGACCTGCAGTTCAACCAGCGGGAGAACTTCTCCATCGTCTTCGACCTGTCGGCAAAGACGCTGACAGACGGATGCCTGGGACTCATCTCACTGACCAACAACAACTGGTCGTCGACGCTCAGCATCACCTTTGGCGATGTCTACCTGAGCGGACCATCCTCACCCTACGCCGCCACGCTCACCGGAGCCTACGTGGAGGACGACAGTTATGTGCTCGACTACACCAGCGACGCCAACTGCACCAGTTTCGACTTGACCGGGGTGACCCAACTGCCAGCGTCTCTGCCTTGGCTCTTCGGCAACCGCGTGGCCTATGTGGCTGAAGGCAGCGGTGTGGAAGGTGACAACATCGTGACCAACGGACAATGCGCCTCGCTTGTGCTTGCAGCCAACGGCCTTGACTTCCGTCCCGCCAGCGCGTTTGAGACACAACGTGCGACGCTGACGCTGCACGTCGATGGCTGCCAGATGACCATGGTGCCTTTCGCCGCCACCATCCCCGAGGGGGTGAGAGTATACGCTGTGAACGATCAGTTGGAGTTGACACCTTTGGAGAGCGTACCCGCCCATACTCCCGTTCTTGTAGAGGCCCGGGGCGAGGTCGCCTTCACCGGCAGCGGCGAGGCGGGCTACCATGCATCGCCCCTCACCGACATGCTGCGTGGCACCTACACCCGCGCATCCCTTCAAGAAGGCGACTATGTGTTGGCGTGCCAGGATGGCATATGGGGTTTCTCAAGGGTGACTTCAGATGGCGTGCTACTGCCTTTTGGAGTGTATGCACAATTACCTTCCGCAGAGGCGTTCCTTCCCCTGAAGGGAGAACTTTCGGGTGTGAGAGAGATGGCAGACACGGACCGCCATTCCGGCCATTGGCAGGTCTATACCTTGGGTGGAACGAAAGTGGCAGAGGGCGATGGTGACTGCCGACACACCCTGCCCGCCGGCATCTACATCGTGAGGCGAGGCAACCTTTCCCAGAAAATGGTGAGGAAATAGGATGAAGAAGGTGTTTTTCTTATTCTTTGATTTTCTGTATGAAATGAGGAGAATTCAGAAAAAAACATTATCTTTGTAACAAATATAGCTGAATGAAGTCTGACTAAGAACATTTTACAATATGACAATCAGCAAGTTCAAATATCCCATCGGCATACAGACCTTCGAGAAGATTCGCGAAGGCGGTTATATGTATGCCGACAAGACAGGCTACGTCTACCGTCTTGCCCAGCAGTTTCAGTTCGTGTTTCTCAGCCGCCCGCGCCGTTTCGGGAAGTCGCTGCTGCTCTCGACGATGAAGAGTTACTTCGAAGGTCGCCGCGACTTGTTCGAGGGTCTGGAGGCCGGCCGTCTGGAGACGGAATGGGAACAATATCCCGTGCTCGACATCAGCCTGGCATCGGCGAAGGACGGTGGCGTGGAATATATGAACCTCCGGTTAGGCACCAAGTTGGAGCGGTTGGAGAAGAAATATGGCTTGGAACGAAAGGATGACGCACCAGGCGACCGATTGGAACGCCTCATCACCGGCTGTGCCGAGAAATACGGCAAGAAGGTGGTGGTGCTCATCGACGAATACGACGCACCACTGCTCAGCGTGATGCACCAGCCGGAGCGGCTTGAGGAGATGCGCCTGGCCTTGCGGGCGTTTTATGCACCGCTGAAGGACTGCGACCAGTGGCTGCGCTTCGTCTTCATCACCGGCATCTCCAAGTTCTCGCAACTCAGCATCTTCAGCGAACTGAACAACCTGAAGCGCATCACGATGGTGCCGGAGTATTCCACCATTTGCGGCATCACCGAAAGGGAACTGCATGAGCAGTGGGGAGAGGCCGTGGCCGACATGGCCGCCGACATGGGCATCACCACGGAGGAGGCCTACCGCCTGCTGAAGGAGAAATACGACGGCTACCACTTCGCCAAGGACAAGACGGATGTGTATAATCCATTCAGCCTGCTCAACGCCCTTGTCGATAGGGATTTGCAAGCCCATTGGTTTGAGACGGGTACGCCCACGGTGTTGGTCAACATGCTCAAGAAATTCGGCACCGACATCACACGGTTGGATGGCAGCTTTGCCCGTTCTGTCGAGTTTGACGCACCCACGGAGCAGATGAAGAGCGTGCTGCCGTTGTTTTATCAGAGCGGCTACCTCACCATCAAGGATTACGACCGCGACACCGACACCTACACCCTGGGGTATCCCAACAACGAGGTTTATCAAGGCGTGATGGATGCCCTTGTGCCGTACTACGTCTGGGACGACACGCTGACCACCAGCAACAGCATCGTCGACATGTATCGCGCCCTGCGCAATGACGACCTGGAGGAGATGCTGGAGCGCCTGAAGGCGTTCCTCGCCTCCATCCCCTATGCCGAGGGAGCGAACACCGAGGGGCATTTCCGTCAGTTGCTCTACGTGGTGCTCTCGCTCATGGGCCGCTACCTGCTGACGGAGGTGAGGACGGCCACGGGACGCATCGACGCCGTGTGGCAGTCGCGCACCGACATTTATGTCATTGAACTGAAAATGGACCAGCCGGCTCGGAAAGCGTTGCAGCAGATTGACGAGAAGGGTTACATGATACCCTTCAGTTATGACGAGCGTCGGTTGCACAAGATCGGTCTGTCGTTCTCGACAAAGACGCGCACCATCGAGGAATGGGTGGTCGTCCAACAATAAGAAGTGCAAACGATTGTCTGTTGAAAATTACCAGATAGTTTCCGAGTTCATAAAAGCTATTGAAGAATACGATATGGATGATGACGATGAAGAAGAATCACATCAATAATTGATTATGGCAAATGAATTAAAAATAGGCACGACCCTTCAAAGAGGGAAATACCGCATCATCAAGGGGTTGGGGCAAAGTACTTTCAACATCACTTATTTGGCGGAGCATGTTTATTTTAAAAAATATGTTGTCATCAAGGAGTTTTTTTTGCGTGATTTATGCGTGCGAGACGAAAGCTCAATGGTTTGTTCTATAATCGATTCTAGCATAGTAGAATCATACAGTCGGTGTTTTTCAAAGGAAGCACAAATTATCACCCAGTTAGACCATCCTGGCATCATCAAATTAATTGAAAGTTTTATAGAGAATGGCACGGAGTATCATGTGATGGAATACATCGAGGGAATGAGCCTTAGGGATATTGTCTCTCGAGATGGTGCACTGCCAGAGCAGACAGCCTTACGCTATGTTTCCAGGGTGGCGGAGGCAATAGATTATCTCCATCATCGTCATATCAACCATTTTGACGTGAAACCATCCAACATCTTAGTGCGCCGAAAAGATGACATGCCCATCCTCATCGACTTCGGCATAGCCAAACAATATATTATGAACGAATGCTATACATCCTCCTACTCGCCGCCAATGGACTGCTACACCCAACATTATGCACCCTTTGAACAAATAGCAGAGAAAGTGGAAAAGTTCTCACCTCAGATAGACATCTATGCTTTGGGGGCAACCCTATATAATCTGCTAACTGGCTCAACACCACCCGGTCCTGGAGCCATTTTAGAAGACGGATTGCCCAAGGATGATTTGCTCAATCACGGTGTATCCGAATCCACCATTGCTGTGATAGAGAAAGCGATGCAACCCCACTATAAGAACCGTTACCAGACCGCTTCCGAGTTCATAGAGGCTATTGGAGAGTGCGCCATAGACTATGACGACGACGACCTTGAGGTGGAAGTCATCAGCATGGGCGGGCAGGAGGAAGAGAAGTTTGTCAACTCCCTCCCCATCGGCACCGAGTTGAAAGGCCCCGTCTACATCTACACCATCCAGAAAGTGCTGGGTCAAGGCGGATTCGGCATCACCTACCTCGCCTCCGTCAAGTTGGCTGGCCCACTCGGCGCCATCGATGCCAACATCTCCGTCTGCATCAAGGAGTTTTTCATGAAAAACACCAACGGCCGTGGCAGTGACAACACCACCGTCACCAGTGGCAGCGGTGACTTGCACGAGGGGTATATGAAGAAATTCGAGAAAGAGGCCATCAACTTGTCGAAGATGACAGACAACTCTATCATCAATGTGATAGAGTCTTTCAAGGCCAACAACACCGTATATTATTCCATGGAATATATCGACGGTGGCAGCCTCGACGACTACATCAAGCTGCACACCTTCACAGAAGAGGAGGCGGTGCAGACCACCCTTGAAATAGGAAAGGCCGTCTCCTTCATGCATTCGAAGAGGATGCTCCATCTCGACTTGAAGCCCAAGAACATCATGCGCAGGAAGAGCGGCGAATATGTACTCATCGACTTCGGGCTCTCCAAGCAATACCTGAAGAACGGCGTACCGGAGACAAGTACGCCTCTGGGACTTGGCACACCAGGCTACGCCCCCATCGAACAGATGCACTATCGCAAAGAAGACAGCAACTTCCCAGTGACGATAGATGTCTATGCCTTGGGGGCGACAATGTACAAGATGCTCCTCTCCACTTCACCCCCTGACTCATCCTTCATCCTCAACGAAGGCTTTCCCTACGAGGAGTTTGAAAGGCGGCACGTGAGCAAAGCTCTCACCCGAGTCATCGCCAAGGCCATGGAGCCAAGAAAGAAGGACCGATATCCCACCATCGATGCCTTCATGAAGGCATTGAGAGCATTGCCGGCAAGAAGACGATAAGAACATCCAAAATTATTCAAGCCATGAGCGCACTACCAGAAGGCACGATACTCAAGGGAGAGAAATTCCAATACAAGATTGTCAAGAAACTGGGACAAGGAGGTTTTGGCATCACTTACCTCGCATCGGTGAAAATTGCCGGGGGACTGGGGGCCATCGATACCAATATGAAGGTGGCCATCAAGGAATTCTTCATGCATGAAATCAACAACCGAGGCAGCGATGGCACAACAGTGATCTGCGGCAGCAACATTAAGAACTTCGTCAAATACAGGGAGAAATTCATCCAAGAGGCTCAGAACTTGGGTAAATTACAGCACAAGCACATCATCAATGTGCTGGAAGCCTTCCCTGCCAACAACACCGTCTATTTTTCCATGGAGTTCATCGGCGGCGGAAGTCTTGAAGACTACATCAATGAAAAGGGAAGGCTCGACACCAACGAGGCCATCAGGATAGCGAAGCAAATAGGTGAGGCTCTCTCCTTCATGCACGACAAGCAAATGCTGCACCTCGACCTCAAGCCTGGCAACGTCATGATGCGTGAGAAAAGGGATGCCGTCTTGATCGACTTCGGCCTTTCCAAGCAATACGATGAAAATGGTAAACCAGAGACAAGCACCACGGTGGGAGGAGGCACGCCGGGATATGCTCCCATCGAGCAAATCCAATTCAAGAAAGGCAATGCCAAGGATTTCCCTGTCACCATGGATGTCTATGCTCTGGGAGGCACCCTGTACAAAATGCTCACTGGAATGACACCCCCGTATGCTTCCGACATCCTCAACGATGGCTTCCCACTCTATGAGTTGCAGGTACGTGGTGTCAGCGACGGGCTCGCTGTCAGCATCGCAAAGGCCATGATGCCTACCAAGAAAGACAGATTCCAGTCTGTCGCCGCTTTCATGGGGGAAGTCTGCAAGTGGGAGACCAAACCTGCAAAGCAGGAAGCAAGAAAGAAAGACGCCCCCAAGGTTCAGAACCAGGGAAACAAACCTCTGGAAAAGAAAGACGAGTCCAAACCAGGCAAGAAAGAGAATGGAGCGGGGCTTACATCGCAACAAAAGAACGATTTGGGAAATAATTACTATTATGGTTGGAAAGGCAAGAAGAAGAACTACGCAGAAGCCTTGAAATGGTATTCAATGGCGGCAGAAGAAGAGCATCTTAATGCGCAATTCCAACTTGCCCGGATGTATGAAAGGGGCGAAGGTACGGAGGTTGATTTAGAAGGAGCGGCAGAATGGTATAAGAAAGCGGCAAAACGAGGACATGCCAATTCACAATTCCATCTTGCACAGATGTATGAAAACGGTTTGGGCATGGAAAAGAACCTGGCCATGGCACGTTTTTGGTACAAGAAGGCTGCCGACCAAGGAGGGAAAGAAGCCAAGAAGAAACTTCAGGAACTTCTCCAAATCGACGTGCCCAGGCAAGGCAGCGACGAGAACGAAGCGAGGCTGACTTCATCGCAGATGAACGAGTTGGGAAACGATTACTTCTATGGACGGAAAGGAAAGAAAACCAACTATGCAGAGGCCATAAAGTGGTATCGTAAAGCCGCGGAGAAAGGGAATGCCGTAGCACAGAACAATCTTGGCAACATGTATAAGAACGCCTTTGGCGTGACAAAGGACTATAATGAAGCAGTAAAATGGTTCCAACTGGCAGCCGAACAAGGAAATGCTTCCGGACAGTATAATCTCGGACTGATGTACCAGCATGGCTATGGCGTGAAAAAAGACTACGCGAAAGCCCTGGAATGGTATGAAAAGTCTGCCAAGAAAGGAAATGCTTACGGGCAATACCTTCTTGCCCAGATGTATGAGAACGGCTTTGGAACGAAAAAGAACCTGTCACACGCCCGCTACTGGTATGAAAAAGCAACTGCACAAGGTGACGAAGAGGCGAAGAAAAGACTCAAGGAACTGAAACTGGGCAACAAGAAAAGCGAGCCCAAGCCAAGCAACTACGTGGAAGGAGCAGGGATGACACCAAGCCAGATGTGCGAATTGGGAAAGGACTACTACATGGGACGCAATGGCAAACCGAAGAACCTTTCCGAAGCATTCAAATGGTTTGGAACGGCGGCGAAGAAAGGAGATACCCAAGCCATGCTCAGTCTTGCGTCGATGCTGGAACTCGGCGAAGGCGTGGAAAAAGATTTAAGCCAGGCACAAACTTGGTATGAAAAAGCTGCGGCACAAGGAAGTGAATTCGCCAAGAAGAAGTTGGAGGGGCTGAAAGAAAAGGATGACGACACCCCCGGATGCATGACGGTGATCGGATTTTTCCTTCAGGTCCTCTACCCCTTGCTGTGGTGGGCATGGACCTGGTTCAACCCTGAATACCATTATCCAGCCATTGGCACCCTCGCTCTTTTATGGGTATGTGGCGCCGTGCTCATCTTCCTTTGCGTAGGAATGAAAAGTAAATTCTTGCATTCTTGCATCACCTGGGGGTTCCTGATTTTGGAAACCATAGGAATCTATATGCTCAATTACAACCAATAACAACCAACAGACCATGCTCAACAAGCAAGACATCCTTAATACAGCCAAAAGGAAAGCGGAACAGTTTGGAAAAGCCATCTTGTTTCCTGTCGAGCGTCATAGGAACATCTATCGAGCTGACGGGAAATGGTATATACAGCCCATCATATACACCATCTTGTTTGTCGTGGCTTTCATATTCATTTCTGAAATCTTTTCCATCAAGGCAGAAGACATCATCAACAACAGCAGTCAACACGAAAGCAATCTTTGGTGGGCCATCATCTGCCAATTTGCAGACCCGGGAAACATTCCACTTGCCAACACCAAAGGCGCCATCATCGCTGCCTTATGTGCTTTTGGAGGCATTTTCTGCCTTTCTGGGCTGTTTGTCTCATCACTTGTGAGTTACAATTCACGGAGAGCCGAGAAATGGAGGAATGGACTCATACGCTACAACAACAACTGGTACAACCGCTTTTTCTTCAAAGACTATATTGTAATCATCGGAGTGAACGAACAGGCTGCCACCATCGCAAAAAAGTCGTTGCGAAGGCCTGATGTGAAATATGTCCTGATACAGACGAAAAACGAAGTCGAGAAGGAAAGGTTCAAGTTGGAACTGAAACTAAACAGGATAGACGAGGAAAAGGTGGTCTTTTATTTCGGAGACAGAACCATATATGAGGATATCAAGGACCTGGAACTTGAAAGGGCGAAGGAAGTCTACATTCTTGGAGAAGACATGAGCGACAAGGACGAGCAGGATCATGACTCATACAGCATGAAATGCTTGGAACTGATCTCACGCTATTGCGAGAAACTGCCAAAAAAGAAGAAAAAGTGCTGGATTGGGCAGAAACTCAGGTGCCATGTGAATTTTGAATACCAAAGCACATACACGATATTCAAATCGACACATATCTACAAGAAACTCAATGAAGACGTGGAGTTCCTACCTTTCAACATCCATGAGATTTGGGCCAAGAAAGTGCTGGTGGACAACTATGCCATCATCCCTGGCAACAGGGTTGACGAGTCTTCTGTACAAAGATACCTTCCCTTGGACTGCTACAAGGATGAACAAACCAACAGATATGTTGGAATATCATGCGACAGCGACATGTCCGTACATTTGTTCGTCGTGGGCATGAACCAGATGGGCACGGCCTTGGCTCTGCAAGCGGCATTGTTGATACACCTTCCCAACTATCACACGAAAGGATGCCGCACAACCATCACCTTCATCGATGAGCAAGCAACACGAGAGGGAGAATTCCTTGAAGAGCGTTTCTCCGCACTTTTTGCATTATGCCGGCACAGAACCCTCAAATGCAAGAAGGGAGAGAGGATAAAAAGATGGGAAGAGGAGAATGACGAGGACATCGACCCCATGTGTGACGAAAACTCACCCTACCATCACCTCGGAAGTGGAGGGAACTTCATGGATATTCAATGGGAGTTCATAGAAGGCAATGTGGCCTCGAAAGAGATACTGGACTATATGGAAGATTGCGTGAACGATGGCAAGAAGACATGCACGGTGGCGGTATGCTTGAACAATCCGGCCAAGTCGATTGCCATGGCTTTGTATTTTCCAGAGAGCATCATGAAAAAGGTGCTTCAAGTGCTTGTCTATCAGCAGAACAGTTTCGACCTGACACAAAAAGTGGCAACTGGCGAGACTGAATGGAAACGATATGAGAAACTGAAACCTTTCGGCATGCAGGAGGATTGCTACAAGGAAACCATGTTTGACAACATCCTGGCAAAACTCGCCCTCGCCACATATATGAAAGGCAACTTGCAATACAGCAAAGGCAACATCGACTTCTTCATCAACTATATCAACGAATTATGGTCGGAAGAGGGAATTGTAAACAAGATGTCGAACATCAACTTGATAGATAGTTTCTCCTCCAAACTAAGGTCGGCTGGCCTTTCTGTCTTTTCTTCAAATGAAGAATGCAACACGGCACTCAACAATGACGAAATGATACTTCTGTTGTCAAAAGCGGAGCATAACAGATGGCTTACAGAAAGGCTGACTTTGGGATATCGCCCTCTATACGATGACGAGATGGCTTATTTCCTCAATCTGGATGATGACAAGAAAAGGAAAATCAGGAAAGAATATCTCAAAAGGAAGAAACGTGCCCACCTCGACATCTGCTCCTATGAAACGTTGGCCATGGTGGACAAGACTTTGATGAACGACAGCCGCATCATACGCAACCTGCTCAGGCTTAGGTTTCACAGAAGAGAGAGCGAGATAAGATGCAGAAAGATTTTGGCGCCTGTCAAAGACAACAAGAAAAGGGAATGGAGAAAGACATACGAATACATCCGTGACATGGTGTGCATCCCTGCCGGAAAATTGGTTAGGACAAAAGACAACAACGATGACGAAAATCGTCCGAAAGGTAACAAGAAAATGCAGGCCATATGGATGGGTGCTTATCCTGTGACACAAGGGCTGTGGGAAGAGGTGATGGGCGCCAAGAACAATCCCTCGCAATACAAAGGCAAGGAGCGCCCGGTGGAAATGGTGTCGAAAGAAAACATTGAAGACTTCCTTGTCATCTTGTATGACAGGACGGGATTGCATTTCTCGCTCCCAAGCAAAGAAGAATGGCTTTATGCCGCACTTGCCGGGCATCCCGCTTCTTTTTACCAAGACAATGGCGTGATAGAAAGACAAGCATGGTATCATGACAGACATGCCAATGGGACGCACGAAGTGTGTCAAAAAGAGAAAAATGATTTCGGGTTGTTCGACATGCTTGGAAATGTATGGGAATGGTCGCGCACCGCTGCCGACCGATTGGGCGACACCTTCTTTTTCTTGGGCGGAAGTTGGAAGTTTAGCAAAAAGGAATGTGACCTTTCTAATGCGGAGGGACGATGGAGCCGCCATTGGCATTTGGATTACAAATCTGCCGACCTGGGATTCAGGCTGATGCTCCCTTATTCTTTTGAGAAAGACGATTCCGAGGTGAAAGAGCAAGAAACGGAAAAATACAGGATCTTCTACCAGATATTGAAACAGTTGCGAAAGATTGAGAGTGGACAATTCCGCATGGGCGTGGGCGAAAAGACCTTGTTTGACGGCACCAACACCATCACAACAACTCCCAGGGAAAGAAACGCCTTCTCCAACATCATAGAGATGTCTGCATTCTGGATGGCAGAAGCACCATTGACACAAAGGCAATGGAATGCATTCATGGGATACAATCCCTCTGAGCACAAAGGGCGTGACTTGCCTGTGGAAAAGGTGTCCTATGACGATGCCTTGGCCTTTATTGAGAAAATCAATGAGTTTTTCAGAAAAGAATTCCAGTCTCTATTGAGTGAAGACAAACTCTTCTGCCTGCCTACGGAGTCACAATGGGAATTCGCAGCCAAGGGGGGCGGCGAAAACACCAATGACACTGATGGATATCCCATCTATAGCGGGACTATTTCAAAAGAAAAAGGCCCCGATGCGGTGGCGTGGCACAACGGAATCACTAAATGCACCAATCCTGTCAAAGGTAAGGAACCTAACGAAAACAAATTATACGACATGTGCGGCAATGTGTGGGAATGGTGCAAGGACTGGTGGGCTGAAGACTGTACAAAAATCCTCAAGGGGGGGAGTTGGAGGTCTGCACCCGGTGAATGCAGGGTCACCAATTGCTGCGACTGGCCGCTAGACCATAAAGGAAACGATATCGGTTTCAGGCTTGTGCTAAGTGTGGAAGCATACGCTGAATATGAAGCAATGATGGAAGCAAGGAAAAACAACCAGGCTGACAATATTATCAAGAGTTAAAAAACATGGGAACAATGGAATTTAAAGAAGATAGACGATGAGGATGCAGTTTTTCTTGGGGCTTGCCTCCTGCCTCTTGCTTGCCCTTCCTTGCCAAGCACAAGGCAATCTCGTGCCAATGACTGCGCTGGACACACCATGTGAGGACACGCTGGCAACCAGCATCACCTACGACCTCGCTGCCGAGACGGCGGTGGGGACGGGCGATTTCACGGCATTCCAGTTGGTCACCAACCGCCACCATGTGTTGGGCACACGTTCCAACACGGCCTATGTGCGTGGCGCAGTGAAAGTGGACCATCCGTTCACGAGCAACCTCTCTCTCACGGCTGCTGTGGATGCCATCGCTTCCGTTCACGCAGACCATCACACCTTCTTGCAACAGTGCTATGCCAACCTGGCTTACAAGGCGTTTTTCATAGAGGTTGGAAGTCGTGAGGAGAAGACGGCGTTGCGCGATGAGCAACTGTCTTCCGGTTTGTTCGCCAACGGCATCAACGCCAAACCGGTGCCAAAGGTGCATGTCGGAACCAACGGGTTCTGGACCATACCGTTCACGAAGGGATGGCTGCAGGCGCATTTCGACTTCGGCTATGGCAAGTTCACCGACAGCGGTTATCGTGAGGAGGCGTTCCGTCGGGGAGGCGGCGTCAACTGGGGGTATGCCACCGGTGCCTATGCCCATCAGAAGCATCTGTATTTCCGCACCAACCCAGCCAAACGCTTCTTTGTCGTCGCCGGCGTGGAACATGCAGTGCAGTTTGGCGGCACGGGGTATAAAACCGTGAACGGGGAGTTGGTGGCATCCAAGAAGCCTGTGAAACCAAAATCTTTCTTTGATGTCATCGCATCCTTTGGTGACAAGAATTACTATGAGAACGACGTGTTGGAAGACTGGGTCTTTGGCAACCATCTTGGTTCAATGACCCTGCAGGTGGGTTGGAACATCGACAATGATCATCTCCTCCAGGCTTATCTCGACAACCCGTTCGAGGATGGCTCCGGCATACGAAAAGGCAACGGCTGGGACGGGTTGTGGGGGCTGCAATACGACAACAAGAGGGCTGGACGGCAGCTGGTGAGGAAGGCTGTGGTGGAGTATTTCCAGACCACCAACCAGTCGGGACCCCTCCATTGGGATAGTGGCGACTACCCTGAGCCTGTGCGCAGCCAAGTGGATGATTTCGTCGTCGGCAACGACAACTACTACAACCATATGTTCTATGTTGCCTATTCACACTATGGCATGACGCCGGGCAATGCGCTCATCACCTCACCCATATACAACAACGACGGGTTGATGTCGTTCCGCGACAACCGCGTGAAGGCGTGGCACCTGGGGGTCGATGGCGAGATAGCCAACCACCTGTCCTATCTCGTCAAAGGGTCTTATCGTGAGGGATGGGGCACCTACTCCGCACCGCTCCCCGTCAAGCATCACTCCTTCGATGCCATGGTGCAAGGGGTCTATGACCTCGGCCCATGGCGCTTTGCCGCCGCTTATGCGTTCGACAAGGGGAACATCTACGGCGATTGTCACACGTTCAACTTAAAAGTCGGTTTCCATGGCAAGATTCTTTAATACCATCATAGCCCTCTCCCTCCTCCTCTTGGTTTCTTGCCAGGAAGGTGGCGAGGCGGGCGACTTGTTCGGTCAGTGGCGTTTGGCGGACTCAGACACGAAATATGTGAGTTTCTCGGGGTCGCTGACCTTGTTCCGCTCCATCTCGGAGGGCGAGGTGTATGGAAAGTTCCAGCATGTAGGCGACAGCCTTTTCATACAATGCCTCTCCATCTATGGCGTGCCGTCGGACACCGCCATCGTGGAAAAGTCCTTCGGATTCCAACCCTTCGGCGACATTCGCCTGAGAATCGAAGCTCTCTCCAATGACAAAATAGTGCTCAGCAAAGGGCAGCGGCAGTGGAAATTCCGGAAATATTGACAAAAGACGTTGTACTACTTTGACTGCTCCCCCAACTTGTCTTTCAGTCTTTTTTCAACAATTCATCCAGTTCCTTCGACAGGTCGTTGTTGTTCAGGCTCCTGGCCACGACCTTCCCATGGTGGTAGACGATGTTGTCTGGCACGTCGGCAAGTCCTGTCTGTTGCATGATCGGACTGTCGAAGAGTTTTCCGTCGAAGATGCAAGGCCATGAGAGGGTGTCGCGCTTCATCGTCTTCAGGCAGGCGCTTTTGTCGGTGTCGATGCAGACACTCACCAGGTGAAGGCGTCCGCCTGAAGAACGTAGTTTGCGGCGCAGCATCCGCTGCATGTCCTGGCTGATGTAGTTCCAACTGCTCCAGGTGCACAGCACGGCGACGTCGTCGCCTAGGTCTTGCTCGCTCACTGTGCCGCCATCGATGCCAGGACCGCTGAAATGTGCCATTGGCGCTCCTGCAACACCATGGGACAACTGGTTGAGTTGCTGCTGGACGATGATGAGGGTGCCGTTCTTGGGCTGTTTCTTCAACATCTTTGTTGTCAACTTCGCTGCCTGAGCGTAGTCGGGGTGGGGTGTTTGGATGAAATAGGTGCGAAGCAGGTATAGACTCACCGGGGAGTCCAAATGCGACTCGATGAATTTTGCTGCCTTCGGTGTGATGTCGGGTGGGGCGATGTGTGCCGTTTGCAAGCGGAACTTGGTCATCAGTTCGTTTGACTCGGTACCATTGACCTCCATCTCTTTCATATTGGAGGCGTCAGACTTGATTTCAACAGACTTCCCCGGCTCGGCGAAAATCGGTTGCTGGGAGAAGTTGGGGAACACAAGCATCAGGGTCATTTTACGGTCGCAAGGACGCTCATAAGTGAAACGGCCGCCTACGACATGAATCGTGTCGATTCCGTCGATGCCGCCTTCTGGACTATAGACATAAAACTCTCCTTGGTTCATGTTCAGAAAACGACCAGACAACTTGAAATGGTTGCTATCCACACCGCACGACATCAGAAGCAGCATGGAGATGATGGGAAGAAAATGTCTCATAGGGGGGAGTTAAAAAAAGTGCCGCGAGCGGGACTCGAACCCGCACGACCATTCCTGGTCAAGGGATTTTAAGTCCCTCGTGTCTACCAATTCCACCATTGCGGCTGGGTGTTGCGGATGATGATTCCGCAAAGTTGGATGCAAAGATAAGACCTTTTGTTCGAACAGCCAACAAATTCACACATTTTAATATTTTCCGAGTTCCTCTGTACCCCTGTTTCCTTTAGTATTCCTGTTTCTCTAGTGCTCAAATCCGTTTTCCGCAGGCAGCGGTTTTGCAGCTGCTCTCTAGTGCATATCCTCTCCTAAAGAGCCTCCATGTTCCTTATAGACAACAAATAGATATCTCAGGATGTCGTGCAGGCAGTCGGAATGGTCGGGGCCGGACGCATAGCCACTGGAACTGATGCTGCCTCCATCAAACTTGAAGTCCATCGACCAGTTGGAGGCATCCATGATATCTACTGAGGGACTGTAATAGTGGTTGACATCATAGAGCAAGCCAGTCTCCGCCATGTCCCTGACACGTTGGAACACGGAGTCTTCCACTTCCACCCAGACGGGTTCCTTGTTTTTGTCCTCAGGATTCATGCGCATGTTCTTCATATTGATGGCGAGCCGTCCTTTGCCTTCCTTCTTCTCAAGTATGGTCTCGTCGTGGGTGCCGGCATAGCCATTGGAGATGCTATGGCGGAAATAGGTGAGGGCGCCGGAGGGCATCTTGCGGGTGATGGTGTGGTTGATCACGCCATCGAGTGCTCCTGACAACAATTGATAGCACATTTCTGTGGTGTCGGCTTGGGCGAAGGCTTGGCGAGCCTGGCTCACGTCGTTGAAATATTTCGATAGGATTTTGTCCTGTTTCTTCACTTTTTTCGTTTTGCCGATGAGTTGGTCGCGAACTTGCAGGATTTTCTGCGCCTGCTCATGGTCTTCGTTCAAATCTCTTTGTGCCCATTGGGCGTCTGAAGTGGTGAATTCATTGATACGCATCAGGTATCTTTTGGCTATTTCCTTGTTTTGAAGCCATCGGGAACTGGGGGTCCATCCGCCGTCTTTGTTGATTTGGCTCACCACTTCGTCGATTTGAGCATGGGTGCCAAGTGTGATCACGATGATGCATAATAGGGTGGAAAGCAAGCGTTTCATGATAGATGAAAGATTAAAGATTAAAAATGAAAAAAAAGTTCTTATATGAGAAAATGAGAAATGACGTCGGGATTGTCTGAATGGTCTGATGACAAAAAATCGCCAATTTTCCCGATAAAAGGAAATTGGCGAATCCTGCCTGGTGTGCCCGGGGGGACTCGAACCCCCGACATTCAGAACCACAATCTGACGCTCTAACCAACTGAACTACGGGCACCGTGTTGGCACTTTGGCTTTAAAAGCGGATGCAAAGGTAATGCTTTTCTGCCATATCGCCAAATTTTTCGGCGTTTTTTTCAAAAAGGAAAAACAGAGTCTTGGTAAGACACTGAATATTTGAACAAGAAAGTAGGGGCATCCTGGCAGAGGAACTGTCGAGGATGCCTTTCTTGTCGTTATTGCTTCCCGGCAGGGGCTTCTGGTGCGGCAGACTTTGCTGGTTGTGCAGGAGCCTGTGCTGCGCCTTCCTTGGCAGGAGTAGCAGGAGCGGCTTGGTTGCCTTGTGCAGGAGCGGCCTGGTCGCCTTTTGCAGGAGCGGCCTGGTCGCCTTTTGCAGGAGCGGCCTGGTCACCTTGTGCAGGAGCGGCCTGGTTGTTTTGTGTGGGAATGCCGAATTTTTGTTGAGCGTTCGGGTCTCCGCTGGTGGCTTCAATCGTGCTCGACGATGAAATTTCAGGAGCAGTATAGGCGCAAATGATGCTCAGCACCACCATGGCTATAGCAAGGCCCCAGGTGGCTTTCTCGATGAAATCGGTGGTTTTGCGCACACCGGCGAGGGCGTTGCCTGCGGAGAAATTGGATGACAGTCCACCGCCCTTGGACTCTTGAATAAGCACGATGCCTATCATGAGCAATGCGGCAATGACAATGAGGATGACAAATAAGTAATACATTTTCCTAACTATTTTTTTTATTATTGATAATCAATTTTTCCAAAAATCGAATTTGGTCTGCAAAGTAAGCACTTTTTTTTGGATAATTCAAATTTAAACGCTTAATAATTTCCAAAGCCTTCGAATATCTGCCTTGTTTCACGTAAATTCGGGCCAAAGTGGCAGTAAAATAGCCTTCTTCGCCATTTTTCTGCTCTTCGGCACTTGGCGGCGCAGCATATTCCGGTTTTTCCTGCAAGGTCATCTTTCCACCCTCTTCATTGATGAATTTGTCGATGAGGCTTTGCCCCTGCATCTCTGGGGTGGTGCCGGGTGTGTCGCTTCCCTCATCGCTCTCGTCGCTCTCCAAGAGGTAGGCCACATAGTCGACGGTGGCGTCGGTGGCGGTGGGGCGGCGCCGTTTCGGGCGGCGAGGAGCCTCCTCGTCCTGGTGGTCAAGGAAATTGTCGATGAGAGTCGTCGTGCGGTCAGACTCACCCGAAGGTTTCTTCTCGTCGGACTTTTCGGAGGTGAGTTGGTAGTGGCGGGCCTCAATCATGTCGAACAACTTGGTGCGGTCGGTGATGTAGAGGGCGGCACGTTGCAACTCGTCGTCGAAAGACGATTCGTGAAGGAGGTAAAGGTTTTGCAGCAGCAGCAGGCGGGCCGTCTGGTAATAGGGGTGGCTCGCAGTGAGTTGGCGAAGCTGGTAGAGGGTGTCCTTGTCCAGCAACTCGGGATGCTCGATGAGTTCTATCAGGTTCATGACGGTTACCAGTTGGCCACGGTGGCGTTGAAGATTTGGTCGGTGATGTTCTTCACCATTTCGGTGACGAGTTCTTCCTGGACGGAGTTGAGAGACTGCGTGGTTTCGTAGGTCGTGGAGGCCGTGAACTGCTTTTCGAAGTCCTCCTTGTGGTTCTTGTTGTTGGTGAATCTCACGTTGACGGTCATCGACAGTTCGGTCTGGGCGGAGTAGCCTTCGCTGGAGACGCTCTTGTTGCGTTGGTTGTATTGGGTGATTTCGCCCTCGAGTTTCAAGTCGCCGTTGCGCTTCACTTGGGTGAGTTTGGTGTGGTTGGCGAAGATGTCTTTCAACTCGTTGTTGAAGATGGCTTGCATAGGCCCCCATACATAGTTCGCACGGATGGGGAAGTCGCTGATGGTGATGGTTTTCGTCTCGTTGTAATTGATGCTCGCCCCGTTGAACTTGTAAGACACGGTGCAGGCGGTGAGCAAAAGGGCGACGAGGAAGACGGATGCGGTGAAGAGGTGCTTATGTGAGTCCATACTGTCTCAGTTTTCGGTACAGTGTCCTGGAGGAGATGCCCAGTTCCTGGGCCGTCTTGCTGCGGTTGCCGTTGTTGCGCTCAAGGGATTTGATGATGGCTTGGCGCTCTTGGTCGTTGAGGTTGAGGTTTTCCATCTCTGCATCTGCTATCTCCTCTGCCACGGCATCCTCCACATGGGGGGAGTGGTCAAGGGAAGAGTCGCTTCCGTTGAGCGAGGCGGGGATGGAAGGTGAGAAATGCGAACTGAGTGTCTGGGCCTTGGCGGAAAGCGATGCTGCCTCGTCGAGTTGTTGACGAAGGGCGTTGAGTTCACGACGGACGTCGCTCACATTGTTCTGCATCTCATAGAGAATCTTGAAAATGGCCTTGCGCTCGTTCTCATAGGAGTGGCTCCCTGAGGCACTTGGCGGGAGGGCGGGAAGGGTGGTGTCGTCATCCTTGGGGATGAATTGTGAGACGGTGGCTTCGTCTATCTCACGTTGCTCGCTCAACACCGACATCTGCTCAGTGATGTTCTTCAACTGCCTCACATTGCCTGGCCATTTGTATTCGAGCATGCGTTGCTGTGCCTCCTTGGTGAGGCTGATGCGGGGGAGGCGGTATTTTTCTGCTATCTGCATGGCGAAGAGTCGGAAGAGTTTCAGGATGTCCTCGCCGCGCTCGCGAAGGGGAGGCATCTGGATGGGGATGGTGTTCAAGCGGTAGTAGAGGTCTTCACGGAAACGGCCTTCGCTGATGGCCTTGCGGATATTCACATTGGTGGCCGCCACCACCCGGACGTCGGTTTTCCTCACTTCTGTGCCTCCGACACGGATGTATTCGCCGTTTTCCAGTACGCGCAGGAGGCGTGCCTGGGTGGCGAGGGGAAGTTCACCCACTTCGTCGAGGAAGATGGTGCCTTTATCGGCAACGCCGAAATAGCCTTTGCTCTCGCCGATGGCATCGGTGAATGCACCTTTCTCATGGCCGAAGAGTTCGCTGTCGATGGTGCCTTCGGGGATGGAACCACAGTTGATGGCGAAGTAGTTCTTGCCTCTACGGGTGGAGAAGTCGTGAATCAGGCGTGGAATGATTTCCTTGCCCACTCCACTCTCTCCTACGATGAGCACGGACAAGTCGGTGGGGGCTACCTGCAATGCGATGTCCAGCGCACGGTTCAGCGCATCGCAGTTGCCTACGATGTTGTAGCGGTTTTTAATGTCTTGCAGATTGGGCATAAAACAGAGTTTTGCTTTTGAGGTGACAAAATTACACAATTACTTGGAGAAAACTGCAATTTTGTCACTTTTTTAGCATTTTTTTGGGGTTGTGGTTTCCTGGTTTTCCTAGCTATCCTAGTTTTCCTAGCTATTCTAGTTTATCCTATTATCTTCAATCTTCAATTTTTTGCTTCGCTGATTTTTGTCGCGACTCGGCAGAGTTCAAGCAAGCTTGACTCTGCTCTCGCTGCTCCAAATTAGCTTCGCTGATTTTTTGTCGCGACTCGGCAGAGTTCAAGCAAGCTTGACTCTGCTCTCGCTGCTCCAAAAATTCAATTTTCAATTTTCAATCTTCAATTTTCAATCTTCAATTTTCAATCTTCAATTTTCAATCTTCAATTTTCAATCTTCAATCTTTTTCTCCATTTTGATGAGTAGCAGTCCGATGGCGGTCCAGATGAGTTCGCGGATGCGGACGAGCAAGGCTACCATGATGCCGGCGTCGGTGCTGATGCTCAGTCCTTTGGCCGACATGAGGAATCCGCCTTCGCGACCTCCCAGTTGCAACGGCATGAAGAAGAGCATGTTGGCGAAGAGGCTGGTGAAGGCTAGTATGAGGATGCACTGCAGGTAGTTGGCCTCGGGATACATCACCAGTAGGATGAAGTAGATTTCCAGGGCGGAGACCACGCGGCAGGAGAGTTCCGACGCAACGGCCAAGATGAATGCCTTGGGGTTCTGCTCGTGAAGCGAGGCAATCTTGGTGTCGATGTTGTCAAGTTCACTGCGATGCTTCTCAACGAATCTTGTTGCCCAGCCTTTGACAAAAGGCATGTGGCGGAGGAGGTTCATCACACGCACGGCAAGGCCTTTCTTGTATCCAGACATGAAAAACCAGATGCCAAGGGAGCAGAAAGCGGTGATGGCCGCAAGCATCACAGCCATAGGGATGCTCATTTCCTGTGTGGCCACATAGAGCACCACGGAAAGGAGCCAGAACCAGAAATGGCTGAATATGTGAGTCATCGCAAAAAGGATGACAGAGGCGGAAGCCTGTTCTGTCCCCACCTTGGGCTTCAGTGCCATGATGCGGTAGGGCTCGCCGCCCATCAGGCCGCCTGGGGTGGCGTAGTTGAGTGCAAAGCCCGAGATGGTGATTTTGTAAAGCCACCAGAAATTGACTTTTGGCTTGCGCGGCCATCCGTTGTGGATGATGATGTACCATGAGAAGGTGTTGAACATATAGAGCACACCCCAAAGGGTCACGACGGCGAAAAACCAATAGCCGGCGGTGCGGATATGGCGCCACACTTCGGCGAAGTCGAGCTGTGACACCATGATGGCAAGCACGACAAGGCCGAAGAGGAAGAACCCGTTCTGGTATTTCTTCTTCATGCGTGCGACTCGTGCTTCTTAGGAATGGAGAATCTTACTTTTTCACTTTCGTCGCGTTTCTCATGGTAGAGTTTCTTCAGGGGGTTGCCCAATGGCTCGTCATACTCCTTGCGATAGCGGAAGGTGTCGATGGCAAGATAGATGGCGTCACGAAGTGCACTTTCGTCGGCAGTGCCAAGGCCGGCGCTCTCGAAACAAGGTCCGAACCCCGGGGCGGTGTGCACGATGGGAAGACCGGCGGTGAGCATCACGCGACCTTCTTCCGCAAGCATGCGAAGGGGGGTCATCGCCTGGCTCTGGTAGATGGCGAGGGTGCCGTCGAACAACGTGTGCTCGTAGTTGCTGAAGAACTCATCCACGGGGTAGGGGCCATAGACGCCTATGCCGGCATTGTTCAACTCGGTGATGGCGGGTTTGAGGATTTCCTCTTCCTCGGGGCCTGCCACAAGATTGACTTGAAGAAGTGCGATGCGGGGTGTGGGGATGCGGAAGTCACGGCGAAGGCTGTTGAAGAACACGGTGGCTTTTTCCACGATGAGATCCTTGCGGATTTCACGGAGTGCGTCGCCAAGGGGGAGGTCGCCGGTGACCGACGCAATGCGTAGCGAGTCGTTCAGGTGGATGACAAGGCCCTTCCCGGCGTTGCCGCTGGCGCGCTCGATGCTTTGCAGGGGAGTGATTTCCCTGCCGTTGTCGACATCATAATCGTTGGTCATCGGCGACGTGACAAGAGCGTCGAAGAGACCGGCGGAATGGTCTTCAAGGGCACGTTCGAGGGCTTTGCGAGCGGCGATGTATGACACCTTGGTGGGCATTCCGATGTCCACTTTCACCTCTTCGTCGAAGCAAGTGAGCATGTTGAGGCGGTTTTCCTTCGCATCTTCTGCCTTGGAGATGATGGCGAAATTGGCTTGCATGTCAAGGCTCTTGCGGTGGTATGCAGCCACTTTGGGCGAACCGTAGATGATGGGGGTGCATAGTTCGAATATGGCGGGGTCGGAGAAAGTCTTGAAAATCGTTTCGTATCCGATGCCGTTGGTGTCGCCGTGGGTGATGGCGATGCGTATTTTGTTTTCTTCCATATAGGTGTTTTGTTGGGATGGTTATATATATGATATAGGTGGGGTCACGTGGTGAGGCCCGACTTCTTGGCTGTGGTGAGCAGGCCGCAGGCGGCTTGGATGTCTTCACCGCGACTGGCGCGGATGGTGGTGAAGATGCCGTGCGACGTGAGATAGTCTCGTAGCTGAAGCATGCTTTCCTCTGAGGCGCCATGGAGTTCGGAGCCTGGGATTTGATGGAAGCGGATGAGGTTGACGCGGCAGTGAAGGCCGCGGAGCAGCTTCGCTGTCTCTTTCGCATGCCGTGGTGTGTCGTTGACACCTCCGAAGACGATGTATTCGAAGGAAAGGCGACGCTGGTGGGAGAAGTCGTAGTGGCGGAGCAAGTCCACCACCTCGCTGATGGGCATGGCGCGCTCGACGGGCATCAGTTGGGCGCGCTGGGTGGAGATGGGGGTGTGGAGGCTGATGGCCACGTGGCACTCGCTCTCTTCAAGGAAGCGTTGCAACTTGCCTTTCACGCCTACGCTGCTCACCGTGATGCGGCGCGGACTCCAAGCCCATCCATAGTCTGAGGTGAGCACTGTCGTGGCACGGAGAACGGCGTCGAGGTTGTCCATGGGTTCGCCTTGGCCCATGAAGACGATGTTGGTGAGTGTGTCGCGCTCTGGAAGCGACGACAATTGGTTGATGATGTCGCCGGCGCTGAGGTTACCTTCGAAACCTTGTCGGCCGGTCTGACAGAAGGCGCAGTGCATCTTGCAGCCCACTTGCGACGACACGCAGAGGGTGGCGCGGTCGCCGTCGGGGATGTACACTGTTTCAACCAAATGGCCGTCGTGGGTGGGGAAGAGGTATTTCACAGTGCCGTCGGAAGAATGCTGACTCTCGACAGGGGCGAAGCGTCCCACCTCGTAGCGTTCGGAGAGCAGGGCGCGGTTGCGCTTGGAGATGTTTGTCATCTCGTCGATGCTCGTCACGTGACGGCGATAGAGCCAATCGGCCATCTGCCCGCCGGTGAAGGCGGGAAGACCAAGCGACTTCGCCACTTCACGCAACTCCGTCAATGTCTTGCCTAGCAATGTCTCTTTTTCCATCGAATGCAAGGTTATAAAATCCCATCGACTGCAAAGGTACGAAAAAAATCGATTAAGCGAGTAAGAAAGAAATGTGTTTCTTGCTTCGAGTGTGAGAAAAGCATCCCACAGACAATTTTTACTACCTATAATCTCCTGTTTCCTCCTATTCGCTCCTAAAATCTCTTATCCCCTCCTATTGACCATATACTCAAATTCGTCAAAGTGTTTCACTCCCATCTCCTCGAGCAAGGCGCGGCTCTTGGCCACGTCGTCGGGTGTGTTGTATTCCGGGATGAGGGGCAGGCGTGTCACCACTTTCTCTGCCATCCCCTCGTGTGACAGCAGAAAGCCGAGGTTGTCGGTCATCAGTGTGTTGTCACAGCCAGTGTATTGCTTGTAGATATCGGCATCCATCGTCTTCACATCCACAATCCATTGGTTGACAACGGGCAGGAGGCGTTCCAGGTGGCTGCGTGGCACATGGAGGCTGGTTTCCATCGTGATGCGCCACCGACTGTCCATGATGGAAGCGAACTCCTCGATGAAGAGGCTCCACAAGGAAGGCTCGCCGCCACCGAAGGTGACGCCGCCTTGAGTGGCGAGGAAATAGAGGTTGTCGATGCTCACAATTTCCACCAACTCTTCGGGTGTCAACTCCTTCCACACGCTGTCGGGATTGTGGCACATGTCGTTGAGGCAGTAACGACAGTGCAGCGGGCAGCCGTGGAAGGCTACCAGCGTGGTGACACCCTGGCCGTCGATGGCCAGTCGATGGCGGCTGATGGCGAGGAAGGGGGCTTTGTTCATTGCGATGAGACTCCAACGGGATTGAAGGTGACGGGAAGAGTGTATTTCACCTGCACGGATTGCCCCTTGATTTTCCCGGGAGACCACTTCGGCATGCCATTCACCACACGGAGCGCTTCCGCATCGGCATCCTTGTTGCCAGAAGACTTGGAAATCATGGCATTGATGATTTCACCGTTGCGCTCTATCGTGAAACTTACAATCGCGCGGCATTTGTCCTTCACCGACGCAGGGACGACGGTTTGTTTTGACAAATATTCCATAAGGGCGGTCTGGCCTCCTCGGAAAGAGGGCATTGTCTCTTCGATTTCACCAAAAATCCTTTCCTCTCTGGTGGTGCTGTCGGTGACGGTCGCGATGGGCGCCAACTTACAGTTGTCCAGGCTGTCTACGTCTTCTTTTTCCCCTATGTACATAGGTACGATGCCTTCGGTTCGCTCCACTATGACCACGTCGCCACCGAGGGGCTCGTTGTCGGTGTTGGTCTTGTGCGTCTTGCAGGAGGTAAGGGCGGCAAGGCCGACGCTGATGCCTACGAGGCTCACCGCCTTGCCCATGGCTCGGCGCAAGTCGAGTTGTTGTTCCAGGTAGCGCATTTCCTGCTCGCATTTGGGGCAGGTGCCGGCGCACTCTCCTTCATAGTGGCACTCGGTGGGGGTGTATGCGATGTCGTTGCTGTCGGCTATCTGTTGGCGGACGGCCTTCAGGGTGTTGCAAATGTTCTTTCCTCTTTTCATGGTTGTCACTTTTATATATATATAACGTGTAATGCTCCCTTTTCTTGTTTGGCAATCACATTATTAACATAAAAAAGCAAAATGGTAAAAAAGTTTCCGGGACCCGGGGCTGCCATTGGGCAGCCGCCAGGTCCCGAAAACCTATTATTGACGGTGGGAGCGGTGCTTATTGGGGCATCATCTCCACCTCGTAGTGGTTGCGGCTCTTGAGGATGACCTTCTTCAGATAATTGCTGATATCTTTTGGTGTGATGGCTTCCACAGTGCTCTTGTAGTTGGTGTGGATGTCTACGCCGAAGCGGATCCAGCGGTTGAGGACGGTGATCCAGTATCTGTTGGTGCTGGCATCAACATCGGCCTGCTTAAGCAGGATTTGCTTGATTTTGTTCAGGTCGTCAACATTGGGGTTGGCCACTGTGGCATCCATGCCCTTGTGGAACTCCTTGATGGCTTCCTGTGCCTTCTCGGGATTGAGCATGGCGTTGCCGGTGATGATCAAGAAGGTCTGCGGACCATCGGTCTCCACCTCGCCATTGGCGCCTGCATGGTAGGCAGCGGAGAGTCGCTCGCGAATCTCGCGGTTGTAGGTCATGTCGAGCAACCTGGAGGAGATGTCGTTGAGCACGTTGTTGGAAAGGGAGTATTTCACGGCATTGGAGCGCCAGATTTCATTGGCTTGAGCCTGTGGGTTCTCCATCTTCTTGTCAAACTTGTTGGATACAAAGCCCTTGGCGAAGGTGCGCATCTCCTTGCCCGTCAGGTCGGCCTTGCCTTTGGAGGGCAGCGAGGCGATGTATTGCTCGATGAACTGCTTCAAGGCAGCCTCGTCGTAGTTGCCCACGAAGGTGAAGGTGAAGTTGGCGGCATTGCCGTAGAGGATGCGGGCCATCTCCAACACGCGGTCGTAACTGATTCTGTCGAGGGCTTCTGGTGTCGGGGTGCGGAAGAGCGGGTTGTTCTTGTAGATGACGCTATTCACGGAGTCCTCGAAGACGGCATCGTTGTTGTTGCTGATGTTGCTCAAAACCATTTTCAAGGTGTTGACGAGCGTGTTCACTGCTTTCTCGTCCTTTGTCAGGTTGGTGAAACCGATGTGGGTGAGTTGCATCAACGTCTCCAAGTCCTTGGGGGTGGATGAGCCGCTGATGCCATGTCGTGAGTTGTCGATGCTGAAGTTGAGGCTTACCTGCTTGCCGGCGAGAGCCTTCTGCAGGTCGGTCTGCATGAATTTGCCCATGCCGCTGGAAGAGAGGATGTAGGATGCCAGTTGGAGGTTGTCCGCCTCGCCGACGCCGAAGACGGAGGCTCCGCCAGCCGACGTGGCACTCATGAGGATTTCCTCGGCGTTGAAGTCGGTCTTCTTCATCAGCACCTTCACGCCGTTGGAGAGGAGAAGTTCCTTGAATCCAAGGGTGCTGTTCTCTGTTTCCTTCACGATGCTGCCCTTTTGGGGAAGCTCGGCCATGAGGGGTTCTTGTATCACGTTGTCGACGAAGGCCTCGAGCTGCTCGGCACGGACGTCGGCGATGGTCTTGCTGATGTCGTTGGTGGTGAAATATTGCTTGCCTTCAATGTCCTTGAGGGCGGCAAGCACCACGAGGTTGGTGTCGGTCTCATTGACGAGTTCCTTGGCCACCATGTTGACGATGTCCACGGGAATCATAGGCACCATCTGGTTCATCAACGTGTATTCCGTCTCGATGGAGGGGATGGGCTCGTAGTTGATGAAGTTCTGAACGTATTGGCTGCAATAGTCGTTGGTCTTGTATTTATCCCGGTTGTTGTAAATCTTCTCCAACTGGCTGGTGTAGTTGCTCTTGGCACGCTCGTATTCAGTGTCTGTGAAGCCGAATTCCTTGGCGCGTTTCAGCTCTCGAAGTGCGGTGGCAAGACCTTCCAACTCCTGTCCTTCCTTGGGAACCACTTGAAGGGTGAGCGCGTCCTTCGTGCGTGAGATGAGGTATTGGCCGTCGCTCACTCCGGCTTGGAGGAGCGGACTCTCCGGTTTCTGGCATTCCTCGGTGAAACGTTCGTTGAGCATCTGAGAGAACATGTCGGTGGCAAAGTCCATGATCATATAGGAGACATCATTCTTCAACGAGTCGGGGAAGGCGTCGTGTTTCATGTTCACAAGGAACAGGTTGGCCTGCAATTCTTTGTCCTTGCCGATGACATAGACGGCCTCGTTGTTGTCGGGCACTTCCACCGGCACCACTTTGGCGGCGTTGGCAGGAACCTTGATGTCACTAAACAACTCTTTCACCTTCTGCTCGGTGCGGTCTACATCGATGTCGCCAACGATGATGATGCCTTGGTTGTCGGGACGGTACCATTTGCGGTAATAGGCGCGAAGGGTCTCGGGAGAGCAACCGTCGATCACCTCCATCAGACCGATGGGGAAGCGGTTTCCATAGGTGGAACCAGGATAGAGTTCCGGCAGTTTCTGCTCCAGAATCTTCTGCAAACCGGTGATGCGCATGCGGTACTCGTTGTGCACGATGTCGCGCTCCTGGTTGATGGCTTCTTCACTGAGCGTGATACCGTTCGACCAGTCTTTCAGCACGAGCATGCAAGAGTCGAGAGCTGAGAGGCGCGTGGTGGGCACGTCTTGGATGTAATACACGGTCTGGTCGGTCGATGTGTAGGCGTTAAGGTTGCGACCGTATTCCACGCCGATGGATTGCAGGTACTCCTGCAAGGCGTTGTCCTTGAAATGGTCGCTGCCGTTGAAGGCCATATGCTCCAGCAAGTGGGCCAAGCCGCGCTGGTCTTCGTTTTCCTGCACCGAACCCACTTTCTGGGCGATGTAGAAACTGGCCACTTTTTCTGGATAACCGTTGTGCCGGATGTAATAGGTCAGCCCGTTGTCGAGCTTGCCTATGCGCACATTCTCGTCGGTTGGAATCGTCTGCATCTGGGCAGAAGCAGACAAACCGGCGAGTAGCAGGGTTGCTAACAATAATGATTTTAGTTTCATTTTCTCTTTAAATATTTAATGTTGTTTGGTGAGAATGAATGTTGAACATGCAAAGGTACGAAAAAATCGATTAAGCGAGCAAGAAAAGGAACTTGTTTCTTTTTTCGAGCGTGAGAAATTTATGAAAAATTTCGATTAAGCGAGCAAGAAAAGGAACTTGTTTCTTTTTTCGAGCGTGAGAAATTTATGAAAAATCGTGATTAAGCGAAATGGAAAAGAAGTCCAAAAAGAGCAAAATCATTTGATTTTTGCTTACTTCATCAGATTTTTTCATATCTTTGCAACCAACAAGCAAAACACCTGTTCATGAGAGGAAAAATAGACTGTTTTCTGCCTTGCGCCAATATGGCTGCGGCAGAGATGACGGTGTCGCAGTTGAGAGAGGACAACACCATCAGGCATATTCATTTGATGGTGGATGAAAAACTGCCAAGGCCCCACGAATGCCCTCTGGGATGCACGATGCTGCCCATAGGACTACCGTTCTCAACCAGCACGATGCTGGCCATCGAGCAAAATTCAACAGCGTCTTACGTGATGCTCTTCACACAACCCGAACCCGTCTTGATGGGAATGCATGCCACTGACCGGTTGCTACGTGTGGCGGAAGACTCAAAGGCGCCATGGGTATATGCCGACCATCGGTCGGTGGAGAACGGCGTGACAGTGCCACATCCACTGATCGACTACCAAGCGGGCAGCATCAGGGATGATTTCGACTTCGGAGCCGTTCTGCTCATCAAGGCCGATGTGCTCCATGCTTATGCCAAGCAACCCAACCTGCCCGACTATCAGCACGCCGGCCTTTACGACCTGCGCCTCTTTGTCAGCCGACAAGGACAACTCTTCCATCTCAACGAGTTCCTATACACAAAGCAAGAAATAGACCTCAGGGCAAGTGGAGAGAAGCAATTCGACTATGTCAACCCACGTAACAGGGAGGTGCAGGTGGAGATGGAACGAGCAGCAACGGCTCACCTCAAGGAATTGGGGGCGTTGGTGGACACCACTGCATACAAGACGCCCGACTTCAACGAGCAAGCCTTCGATTATGAGGCATCGGTGGTCATCCCGGTATTCAACAGGGAAAAAACCATCTGCGATGCCGTCGATTCGGCACTGGAACAGCAAACGACATTTAAATACAATGTCATCGTGGTGGACAACCATTCCACAGACGGAACAACCGCCTTGTTGGAAAAATACGACGACCCGAGGCTCATACACATCATTCCTGAAAGAAAGGACCTGGGAATAGGAGGTTGCTGGAACGTAGCCGTCATTGACGAAAGGTGCGGGAGATTTGCAGTACAACTCGACAGCGACGACCTATACTCTTCAAAAAACACGCTGCAAAGGATTGTTGACGCTTTCCACCAGCAAAAGGCTGCAATGGTGGTGGGAGCATACCGCATGTGTGACTTCCAACTCAACACACTGCCGCCGGGACTCATCGACCATAAGGAATGGACCGATGACAACGGGCCTAACAATGCCCTGAGAATCAATGGACTAGGTGCACCAAGAGCCTTCTTCACACCATTGTTGAGGCACATCCTCTTCCCCAACACCAGCTATGGAGAGGACTATGCCATGGGACTCGCATTCAGCAGACGGTACCGCATAGGACGAATCTACGACGAACTATACTTGTGCAGGAGGTGGGGAGGAAACAGCGACGCAGCACTGAGCATCGAGCGCATCAACGCAAACAACCTCTACAAGGATAGGTTGAGGACTTTGGAAATAATGGCACGACAGCAAATGGCCGGAATGGGGGAGGAGCATTTGGAGGACAACTCGCTAGGACGGTTTTTCAACAGGCAACTGGAACTATGGCCTGATGCAAGAAAGAGATACCGCGACTTGCATGATGTGAAAACAAGGCAGATGGACCATAACGAGCACAGTGTGCCGCTTACCGTGCAGTGGAACCCGGCGCGAATTGGCTCGACGGGGGCGAAGATGGACAAGCAGACCATAGAGAAAAGACCCTGCTTCCTCTGTGAGCGAAACAGGCCGGAGGTGCAGGTGGTTAAGGCTTTTGATGCCAAACTTGACATATTGGTCAATCCCTTCCCCATACTGAACACGCATTTCACCATCGCTGCTAAAAAGCACCAACCCCAGCAGATAAAAGACTGCTATTATGAAATACACAGGTTGCTGGAACAATATCCGGAACTCACCGTCTTCTACAACGGACCAAGATGCGGGGCGTCGGCACCCGACCACCTGCACCTGCAGGCAGGGACATCGGGTATGACACCGCTGCAGACGGCGTGGCAAAGACTATCGAGGGACCTGCTACCCTTGATGACCATCAACGACAACGAGGGAATATACGTGCTGAAAAACTATCCCTGCAACGCCTTGCTCATCAAGAGCAGAAACAAGGAGACGGGGGAGGCGCTATTCAGGAAACTCCTCGCTGCATTGGACAACGGGGTGGAGAACTCTGAAAGACAACAAGGAGAGGAACCCATGCTCAACATACTGGCGTGGATACAGGATGGAGACGTGCTCAGTGTGGTGTTCCCAAGACGTTGCCACAGGCCTCAGTGCTATCATCTAACCGGTGACAGCCAGAGGATGGTCAGCCCGGGGGCACTCGACATGGCTGGACTCATCATCACACCAAGGGAGGAGGATTTCAATTCACTCGACGCCGAGACGATAACGGCCATACTCAAGGAGGTGGCAATCGACGATGAGGACATGCAAAGGGTGACCGACATCCTCAGGGGTGCGGGCAGGCAACCTGCAGTGAAACCCATGGGAAAGGAACCACAGGTGGCCGTAGGCATCGTTGCTGGAACCGAAATCAAGTTTGCTCTCAACAAACCCTTTGTGGCGAAAGGAGAAACCATCGAGGGAGCGCAGGAGGTGAAACTTGCAGAGGGTGGCATACTCTGGAAGGGCAACCTTTATAGGGAATTGCTCTTCACACCCAAGGCGGCAGACGCTTCTTTCTCCCTCTTCGACGTGACCATCGGGGTGGATTTCCATTGGGAGAGAAAAGAGACACAAACCTTCCTCGGAGCACTCAAACTCGTCGTCGAAGCAGACAAGATACAAGCCATCAACCAATTGCCGGTGGAGGACTACCTCGCAAGCGTCATTTCAAGCGAGATGAAGGCTACGTCATCATTGGAACTGCTCAAGGCTCACGCTGTCATCTCACGCAGTTGGCTGCTCGCTCAAATGGAGCACAGAAAACAACGAAAGGACAGCGGAGACCATTTCTTCTCATTCATCAAAAAGGAGGACGAGGTCGTCAGATGGTACGACCGTGAGGACCACACCATCTTCGATGTCTGCGCCGACGACCACTGCCAGCGATACCAAGGCATCACCAGGGCTACGGAAAAAAAGGTGGTGGAGGCGGTGAAAGCCACAAGGGGACAGGTGCTCTCACACGGAGGGGAAATCTGCGACGCCAGGTTCAGCAAGTGCTGCGGTGGGGTGACCGAGGAATTCCAATATTGCTGGGACAACATCCCGAAACCTTATCTCAGGGCGGTGGCAGACTACGGACATGGCGGGCTGCCTGACCTCAGGGTGGAGCAGACGGCAAGAAAATGGATTCTTGGTCAACCAAAAGCCTACTGCAACACCACCGACCAAAAGGTGCTCAGGCAGGTGCTCAACGACTACGACACCGAGACAACCAACTTCTTCAGGTGGAAAGTGGAGTATTCGCAAGCCGAACTCGCCGCTCTCATCGACGAGAAACTCAAGATGGACTTTGGTGGCATCAAGGCCCTCACACCTGTGGAAAGGGGGCGTAGCGGGCGAATCGCCAGAATGAGGATAGAGGGCACCAAGCGTACACTCATCATCGGGAAGGAATTGGAAATCAGAAGGGCACTCAGCAAGACACACCTGCTCAGTTCGGCTTTCGTCATCGATACCGAAGGGGAGAAAGACGGGCTGCCCCAACGATTCATCCTGCATGGTGCAGGGTGGGGGCATGGGGTCGGACTCTGTCAGATTGGTGCCGCCATGATGGGTGAGAAAGGTGCTTCATACAATGAGATACTCCTACACTATTATCAAGACGCAGAAATAAAGAAACTATATAAGTAAGCAAAATGGAAAAGAAAAGAAGCCCATGGGCTTGGATTCCAACACTGTACTTCGCCGAGGGGTTGCCCAACGTGGTGGTGATGACCGTGGCCGTGGTGATGTATATGGAAATGGGGATGAGCGACACCGAAATCGCCCTCTACACAAGTTGGCTGGGACTGCCGTGGGTCATCAAACCGCTATGGAGCCCATTTGTTGATTTGTTTAAAACCAAACGTTGGTGGGTGCTCACCATGCAGTTGCTACTGGGAGCGGCCTTCGCCGGTGTGGCTTTCACGGTGAACACGGCTTTTTGGTTTCAAGGTACCATGTTCTTCTTCTTCCTCATGGCATTTTCCAGTGCCACGCACGACATTGCCGCCGACGGATTCTACATGCTCGACCTCGACAGTCACGACCAATCGTGGTTTGTCGGAATCCGAAACACCTTTTACCGTGTCGCTGTCATCTTCGGACAAGGCGTGCTCGTATGGTTGGCCGGTGAGTTGCAGAAAGCATACCCTGACAGCAAGGCGTTTACATGGAGTCTCATCTTTTTCGGACTTGCGGCAATCTTCATCGCCATCTGGCTTTATCATCGTTTTGCCATGCCAAAACCTGTGGACAGGAATAACGAAGGGATGACGGCAGAAGAAGTGGTGCATGGACTTTGGCAGATGCTCTCCTCATTCTTCACCAAGGTGCCGGTCAAGCAAATCGTGTTCGTGTTGCTTTTCCTTTTGCTTTATCGCTTCCCCGAAGCTATGCTCACCAAGATGGCAAGCACGTTCTTGCTACGCCCGATGGAAGAGGGAGGACTGGGGCTTACCAAAGAGGCGTTTGGCCTGGCATACGGCACCGTCGGACTCATCGGACTGCTCCTGGGCGGTATTGTGGGTGGCATGCTGGCCAGTCGCGACGGATTGAAACGTTGGCTTTGGCCGTTTGTTTGCGCCATCACCTTGCCCGACATCGTGTATGTGTATCTTAGTGCGGCTCTGCCCGACAACCTGTGGCTCGTCAGCACATGCCTTTTCATAGAGCAGTTTGGCTATGGATTGGGATTCACCGCACTTACGCTCTATATGCTCTATTACAGTCAGGGTGAGTTCAAGACATCTCATTATGCCATTTGCACCGGATTGTCTTATCTCGGGTTGATGCTCCCGGGAATGGTGTCGGGATGGATCAAGGACGCGGTAGGGTATAATACCTTCTTCATCTTGGTCATGTTCTTCTGCATCATCACCTTTGCCGTTACGGCCTTCATCAAGATTGACCCGGAGTTTGGAAAGAAAAAGCAAGAATAGATGAGAGAGCATTCTTCTGTCGCAGGAAAGGTGGTCACGCATAGGAGGGCGTGGCTATGGGCTTCGCTGCTGGGCTTCGCAAGGGGCATGGTGGTGGTGGCCCTGATGTCTGTGGCGATGGTGATGCTGAAGAGACTGGGAATGAGCAACTCTTGGGCCTCGTGTGGGACAGCGTTGCTTGCCATTCCGTTCGTGTTGCGACAGTTGCTCAGACCTTTCGCCTTGGCCTTGCCACGGCAGGCGTGGTGGATGGTGGCCATGGAGGTGCTGTTCGCCTTGTCGATGTTGGCGGTGGCATGGTTTATAGAACCGAAAGGTGGCGGTGACGCCGTATGGTATTGCCTGGCTGCTGCTGCACTGATAGGGGCTTTCCATGATGTCATGGCGGGAGATTTCTGTAACGCACTTTGGGGGAGTCGGAAGCAAGGAAGAACTTCCGTGTCTGTAGCTTTGCCCATTCTGGCCACCGTTTTGGGCACGGGTGTCACCTTCGTCATCGCCGGCGACATGGAGGTGCTCACAAGAGACATCGTCGAGTCGTGGGCATTGGCTTTCAATGTGTTGGCGGCCATGGTCTTTTTCGTGGCTGTCATCATGGCCATTTCGTTGCCAAAGCATGTGGAGTGCGGGAGACAGATGGGGCTGTCGGCGGCTTGGAAAAGACAGATGAGAGAAGTGAGGAAATGGTGGAAATTCCCCAAGCAAGGGCCTTTTGTCTTGTTCATCATTCTTTTCTCCTTGCACGAATGCCTCATCATAAAAGGTGTCCTGCTCTTCTTGGTCGACCCGGGGAGCATCGGAGGACTCTCGTTAGGACCGCAGGAAGTGGCGTTCGCGCTAAGCACCGTGGCAGGAATGGCCATGTTGGCGGGCTGCGTGATGGGATTTGAAATCATGAAGAAAAAGGGCTTGAGAAAGTGGGTGTGGCCTATGGTGATGGCCATCACCTTGCCCGACGTGGTGCTCCTTTACCTTGCTTATGACATGCCGTCGGAACTGTCATACGTCACCCTTTGCCTCTCGGTGGAGAGTTTTGGATGTGGATTCGGTATGGCGGGGTTCGTGCGATATCTGAGGTATTATGGACGTGGCAGAACACTTCCTGCATATGGCGACTCCTGCCTCGCCATCGTCGCTTTTTCGTTTTTGCTGGCAGGTGTGGCTACGGGCTTCATACAAGACTATTTTGGATATCGGCGATTCTTCATCTGCGTCGTTAGCATGGCTGTCGTGGCCATCGCATCACTATGGCTGCTAAGGCATAAAAGGCGTCATTAGCCTTGGATTTTTCCAAGGGGGGACTTTCCCAGTATTCCTAGTTTTTCCTAGCACTTTCTATCCTCTTTCAGGGTCCACATACCTTTTGAGCAGGTTGCCATATTCCTCTATCCTGCGGTCGCGGAAGAATGGCCACCAGCGTCGCACTTGCTCGCTGTGGTCCAGGTCGATGGTGATGACAGCCGTCTCTTCGGCATCGACACTGGAGCGGTGGAGAAACTCGCCTTGAGGACCGACAATGAAACTGCTTCCCCAAAACTGTATGCCACGGGTCTGGCCAGAGGGGTCGGCTTCGTGGCCCACGCGGTTCACCGTCACCACTGGCAGGCCGTTGGCCACGGCATGGCCGCGCTGCACCGTCGTCCATGCCTCCCGCTGGCGCTCTTGCTCTTCCGGTGTGTCGCTGCTCTCATAGCCGATGGCAGTGGGGTAGATGAGAAGGTCGGCGCCGGCAAGGGCCATCAGGCGTGCGGCCTCGGGATACCATTGGTCCCAGCAGACAAGCACGCCAAGGCGACCCACGCTGGTGTCGATGGGATGGAAGCCAAGGTCGCCGGGTGTGAAATAGAATTTCTCATAATAGGCTGGGTCGTCGGGGATGTGTGTCTTGCGGTAGATGCCGGCTATGCTGCCGTCGCGCTCCAGCACTACGGCGGTGTTGTGGTAAAGGCCGGCGGCGCGGCGCTCGAAGAGGGAGGTGACAATCACCACACCCAGTTCACGGGCAAGGGTGCCAAAAAACTCGGTGGAAGGCCCGGGGATGGGTTCGGCCAAGTCGAAATGGTCGACTCGCTCCTCTTGGCAGAAGTAAAGGGAGTTGTGCAACTCCTGAAGGACGACCAATTGGGCACCTTGACGGGAAAGGTCGATGATGCCGTCACGGAGGCGGCGCATGTTGTCCTCGCGTGAGTCAACGTTGTGTTGCTGGATGATTCCTATCTTGATTTCTTTCATGGTGTGAGAATGTGGGTTCAATAATACTGCATTGTCAGACAGTGGATGGAGCCATGCTGGCGGATGATTGTCCGGGCGTCCAAAGGCACCACCTCGCGGCCTGGGAACGCACTGCCGATGGTCTCGCAGGCCTGGGCGTCGTTGTCGGGCTGGTCATAGGTCGGAACAACGACGGCACCGTTGAGAATGAGGAAGTTGGCATATGTGGCAGGCAGGCGCTCTCCGTCTTCCATGATGGCGTGAGGCATGGGGAGAGGGAGAAACCGATAGGGGCGTCCGTCGAGGGTGCGCAACTCGTGCAGTTGGCGCTCGAGGGCTTGGAAGTCGGCATGTTGCGCATCGGAAGGGTCGTCGCTGCACACATGCAGCAGGGTGTCGCCGGGGGCGCAGCGCACGATGGTGTCGATGTGCCCGTCGGTGTCGTCGCCTATCAGGCTGCCATGGTCGAGCCACACCACGCGGGCGGCATGCAGGCGACGTTTCAACTCGCGTTCCAGACCTTCGCGGTCAAGGTCGTTGCGGTGAGGCGACAACAGGCACATGCTCGTCGTGAAAACCGTGCCTGCACCGTCGCTCTCCACGGAGCCGCCTTCAAGCACGAAGTCGTCATGGTCGTCAAGAGGGCCAAGGATGCCGGATTGCGAGAGATGGCGGTTGATGGCGTTGTCGAGCGCAGAGGGGAACTTCTCTCCCCAGCCGTTGAAGCGGAAGTCGAGCAGCCGAGGGCTGGCGGTGCTGCCGGCAACAGGCAGAAGGGTGAGGGCGCCATGGTCTCGCGCCCATGTGTCGTTGGTGGCACACTGGAAGAAGGTGACGCGACGGAGGGCTTCCGGCGACAGACGTGACGCCAGGGTGGAATGGGTGGAGGCCGGGTCGGGAGTGACAACCAACAAGGCCTCATGCCGAGTGATGACGGACGACAGTTCGACGAACGTCTTTGTGATGTCCGTCAGACAGTCTGCCCAGTCGGTGCCGGCATGGGGCCACGTCAGTTGGATGCACCGCTGGTGCTCCCATTCAGCAGGGAAATACAGGTGGTCCATTGAGATGCTTGCATTTGAGTTACAAAAATAGGAAAAACATTTCATTCAACCAACCACTTGAGCGGGAAAACCTCAAAAAAGGCTTTTTTGTTTTGCTCGTATCATTTTTTTTCTTATTTTTGCATCCATATTAATAGGACAAAACATGGAAAACAAAAGAACAGTCGAGAAATACAAAACCTTGGTGACATGCGTGGTTGCACTGGTTCTCTTGGCCGCCTGCCATGGGGAAGGGAAGAAGGGTGAGAGCAAGCCTTTCGTAGATGCCCAGGAGGAGGCATTCCCCTATTCAGAGGATGAAGTGGGAGAGAAGGTGGTTGAGTCGTATGGCAATAAAACCATAAGACTGGCATCGGACGAAAGTTTCAGTCATCCTGACAAGATGAAAAAAAAGGAAAACTGCTTCATCATCATGTCTAAAAAAGACTATTACCTTTATGTTTATGAACCACAGGGGGAAGACACCGTGATGCTGGCTAGGTATGACTGTTGCTTTGCACTCAAAAAAGGGAACAAGGAAAAGGAGGGGGATATGAAAACTCCTCATTGCACCATGGACAACCCCTTCACCATAACAGAAATCGTCGATGCATCGGGATGGGAACATGACTTCGGAGACGGAAGGGGAAAAATCCTCTCATACGGACGTTATTTTCATAGGCTGAAAACCCCAGGGCACAAGGGTATTGGCATACATGGAAGCACCAACAACGAGGAAAGCGTACCTGGAAGAGCCAGCGAGGGATGCATCAGGTTGCACGACAAGGACATCAAGGACTTGGGAGACAATTACACCTATGTCGGGATGCCTGTGGTCATCAAGGCGGAGGACGTGGACGACCTTCCCTTCGAAATACGCGCCATGAAAAAACAAGGCATCAAGAGAAAAAGACACATCAACCCGGCTAAGGTTGCTCAACAATAAAGTCAACAAAACACTGGTTTACTCTCAACCGCAATGCCATGGGTAAAAGAAAAGGAAGAAATAGGAAAAAGGGAATACTGCAAGGATTGGGGAAAAAGCACAAAGTGAAACTACTGCTGCTGGTTCTCCTCATCGCTCTTTTGGTGCTGGGAAGATATTTCGGCATCGGTCTTGGAAGTGGCAATGGGGGAGGAGACATCGTGCCTGAATTTTACGACCAAAGGTCTTCCGGGGAAAGCACCAGGAATTCTGGGGAAAGCACCACGAACAACGAGCGCGGGAGGAGGGAACAGAAAATGGAATATCCCGCCCCTCTCAAAAACACCAGCGAGATCATGCTCTTGAGAGAGGGATACACCGTCTCATACAACAAAGACAGAAAAGTGCCCAACTGGGTGGCATGGCACCTCACTGCTGCACATACCAAAGGACAGAACTATAGGGATGGGATGGATTTTTATGAAGACATGGAGGTGCCGGCGCCAAGGGCTACGACAGACGATTATTTCCGTTCCAAATACGACAGAGGGCACATGTGCCCCTCGGGCGACAACAAATGGAGCCAAAAAGCCCAAAAGCAGTCTTTCCTTCTCTCCAACATATGCCCGCAGAACCACGACTTGAACAAGGGCGACTGGAACGACCTGGAAATACAATGCCGATACTGGGCAAAAGAGATGGGAGACATCTACATCGTCACCGGCCCCATATTCTACAACGGGGTGAAACAAACCATAGGCAACAACAATGTGGCCGTCCCCGACGCTTTCTTCAAAGTGCTGCTCGCCGATGGAAGGAAGACCAAGGCCATAGGATTCGTCTATCCCAACAAGGGAGGCCACAAGGATATGAACGAGTATGTGGTCTCTATCGACGAGGTGGAGCGAATCACGGGCATGGACTTCTTTTCCATGCTCGACGACCGGGTGGAAGAGAATGTGGAGTCGGCCAATTACAAGAGGATGATGGATGAATGGAAAGTGGAGAAAGCCGTCTCCTATTTCAATGAACGAAACAGCTGATGGTGGCCATCTCTGGCCAGAGCATCATCTTCACCATCCTTCCATCCATCGGCAGATGTCGTCGGCCAGTATCTGGTAAGCGGCCTCGTTGCAATGAAGCCAGTCCTTGCCGGCTATGCCATGCCTCATCACACCCTCCTTGGTGTCGAGTCTCACGGCCGACTCTCGTTGGTCGAGGAAAGGCACGCCATACTCCTCGCACACGCTACGCATCATGTCGCCATATTTGCGCATGGCATCCACATGCTTCCCTGTGTAATAGGGAATGATGAACCCCACCTTTGATCTCGTGCCTTTCAGCGTGGCGCAGATTTCGCGCAAGGCCTGGATGGAAGAGGTGTTGTCATCACCCATCCAATGGTTGTATTCCAAATCGTTGATGCCACCGCTGACGATGATGTAGTCGAAGTCCTTGAGATGGGCGAGTTCCTTCACACGCTTGACAATGGCGTTGCTTTGACCATTGTCGGCGAGTGTAGCACCACCGCTACCCGCGTCGTACCAGTTGAAACCTTTCCGCTCACCCACCAGGCGGCACCACCCTCCATGTGCATACAACGCCTCATGGTAGAAAGGCAACTTCCAAGCATAACAATACCGGTAGAGGGAATAGGGCTTCCACAGCTTGTATTCTATCTTCGCATCCGTCACGCTGTCACCCACGAAGAGGATGGTGGGTTTTCCCATATCCTGCACGTAGGTCCATATATTCGCCAAGAAATAGGCCGCCGCCAGCCATGCGGCAAACCTCCTGCATTTCTTTCCAAAAGAAGATTTTTTTGTCTTCATACTCGTTTGAATTCAAAATTTGCCCAACATCAGCCTCGCCGTATGCCTGTTGCGCATGAGGAGCCATACGACAACAAGGGAAATGACAAGAGCCGTCACAAACAGCATCGATACGAACAACCAGTCGGGCAACGAACGCCAACCTGCCTTCATCGCAAACAACAAGGAAGTCTGTTTCAACAAGGTGAGATACGACAAATGGGCAGTATAGATGCCTAAAGACCATTGCCCCAATGTGATGACCCGACTGTTGGGGAAACGGTTGCCATCGAGCACCAAGGGGGCGGCATTGAGGAGGAAAAAGGCGGCGGTCAATGCCGTGAGCGTGCGATAAGCATACACCAACAAGGTCTCTGGTACACCGGGAATGGAGGGCATCCACGACGGAAGGTCATGCATCCTCCACCACCATGCCAGCACCAGCCAAAGGATGGCGCAAGGTAGCAACACCGCCCAACGCCGCGTCTGCAAGGCTGCATGACGATGGATGAAATAGCCGAAGGAGAAGAAGATGAAATGATAGGCGATGTATTGGTATCCAAACAAGCGGAATTCCGTGACCACCATTACTGCGACAAGCAACAGTGCCGTTGCCAGAATGGTTGCCGTATGGTTGAGATGGAGTCGATTGGAGGCGCTTTCCACAAGGATGAATATGACATGGATGAAGAACAAAACCCACAGGAACCAGAAATAATTGTCGGGGCATAACACGAAGTTGAGCACATTGGAGACAACACTGTCATTGGAAAAAAACAAAAGAACCACCGACCAGCAGAAATATGGCACCAGCAACTGACCGGCGCGACGGAGGATGAGACGCCCCGCAGGGTGAGACTCGCCCTCCGGCCTGTACGCCAGCCAACCGCTGACAGCCATGAAAGCCGACATATGGAAGGAATAAATCCAATTCCAAAGGTGGTTGTGGTCTATGCCGACATCGCCAAGAGTCCACTGCAGGGCGTGCCCCAACACCACAAGGAGTATCAGCCAACCCTTCAACGAGTCGGCCCAAAGCTTACGCGCGCGCGTGTGATAGGCCATCTTGTTCAAATCTTCTCGATTCCTTCCTCTGTGAGTCCGATGCCTTTTATGATATCATAGATGGCAAATGCATTTCTTTGCATTCTGCAAGCTTATTTCATGTATGCACGACTGAATGCAATGCCGTTGCCCTCACCGCCGAAGGTGAAACCGTCGGCACCGGTGACCACCACGTTAGAGATTTTCGAGCTGCCATTCAGGATGAGGTTCACCAATGCCGTCACATCGGTTATCGTGACCTCTCCGTCGCTTGTGATGTCGGCATTGTCAATGATGAACCTGCCGTTGTCATTGCCGAGGATATGATTGACGAGGGAAGTCACATCTGTCACGTTGACCTCTTCGTCGCCATTCACGTCGCCCAGGTTGGAGTTGACTTGGAAGTATGCATGGAAGGCGTTGATCTTGGTGGTTTGCTCGGCATTAGGATGGTAGAGTGTATTGTTTTCTCCTAAGAAGACTATGGGCCTGCCACCTTCAATACGGAGAGGGGTATAGACGCCCAGCATGGACAGCATTCCTTTGTTCACATCCACAGGACCGTTCTTGCTGATGACCACCCCGTTGAATAGCGGGTCGCTGACTTCACCAGTACCCTCCCATCTCACAATGTAAGGTTTGCCAGCCTCGATGGCATCGAGGTCATCGCTGAAATTCAACGTTATTGTTCCATTTTCATACGACGCGGAGGTGAGTTCCTTGATAGACGCACCATCAAGAGGGGTGCCGACCAAACTGCCAAGACTGAAGGGAAGAACAAGGGTGTTCCAATTCCCATCCTTATGGAAGGTGTGTCCATAGAGCACCACGTTCACTTTCTCATTGTCATAGGCATTGATGAGTGCAGTGTTGGTGTGTGCTTCATCCATGCCCCTGTCGTCGTTGGAAAGAATGACACTTGTATTCACTTCATTCCCACGAACGAACAGATTGACATCATTTTGACCGGAACCATAGCATGAAAAAATGCTGTTTTGAGAATTATACTTGATTAAATTACGAGTATTAGAACCTTGAGCCTTGATGGTGGCGACACCCTCATTGGTGACAGCAACCGACCACCGGCTATTGTCGGACAAGGTGCTTTCTGTTCTTAAATAATTATTGCTGCTGCTGGCGGCATAGAGATAGCCATGGTTGGCATCATCGTAAAATGTCCATTTGCCCTCACTGCCACCTAATACCAACTCGTATGCTTCACCACGGTCGGTAATGACATCTTTGGCATCATTCATGGTTACACTTGCTGCTACGCGGTTGTTGTTGTTGGCACTTCCCAACGCTTTTGCCGCACTCTTGTTGGCTATGAGATATACATCGCCAGCGGTCAACTGGTCGGTGGAGGTGACGAGACGGTAGACGGTGGCATCGCCCGACTGTCCCACATAGACAAACGTGGCACTCACATTGACATTACATGCAGGCATGTCAAACTGGTCGTCAAAAACTTGTACGGGTACGCCATCAACATCTGTGACATTCCAAAGGTAGAGAGTATAGCCTTCATCAGGGACAGCACTCAGTGTGACAGTGGTGCCTTCTGTAGCAGAGAGAGAACTGACAGAGATGGCCCCGTGTTCGTTCTCACTCACCGTAACGTTGTACAACGTCTCCCATTGTGCATAAAGAGTTAGGTCGTTATGCAGACTGACCGTCGCCTCGTCGGCATAATACATGCCCGTGCCGTCGTCTTTGGTGTTCCAACCAGTAAAGACATGACTCTCGTAACTGAATGTGTTGGCTTCCAAATTCGTAGGATTGTTTTCCTCTACGGTCTGTGTATGGACTTCTCCGGCACCACCATTGGGGTTGAAAGTGATGGTGTAAGTAGGAACGACTGCCGCACTCGTGGCTGTTTTCTTGTAAAGTTGTATGGCTTTCTGAGCGGTATAAGAACTCGACTTGTAATAACGGAAACGTTCCTGGTCGCTCGATGCATTGTATCTCAGATGGGCGCCTCCACTCGAAACGATATCGACACCGCCTGAAAGAGAAATGGTATTGGCATATGCCGTGGATTTGGAAGAATTCAGCCCATTGGCATCACCGGTCTGACCGATATAATAACCACTGGCAGAACAAATGGTATATCCGTTGCCCGACTTGGCGATGGTGAAAGTTGCGGCATCGGTGGTCGAATTCGATTCTATCTTGTCATCGCTGATGGTGACGGATATGTTGTTGGATGTAGCATCAAGTGTGGTCAAACCGCCATTGAAGGCTTTCTTGCCATCCTCATAGACAATGAGGTACTCCCCACTCCAGTCTTCGGGGGCAGAGGTGACTTTCACATAATCACCATCCCCGGCGGTGGCAACAACAAAGGTGGCGGTCACGGTGACATCGCAGGAAGGCATGACAAACGTGTTGCCGGTGACTGCCACTGAAGCTTGGCTGCCATCAGCCTTGGTCACATACCAATTATAAAGGGCATATCCATTGTCTGGAATTGCTGTAAGCTCGACAGTGGTGCCCACCTTCGCACTTTCTGCGCTGGCTGCTATACTGCCATTGGTCACATTTTCCAATGTGATGGCATAGAACGTGTTGTTCTCCAAGAACGTTGCACTCACTGTCACGTCATATTCGGGCATCACAAAAGTGGCATCGCTGTTCACTGGCACTGTGGTAGAGGGGTCGCCAGTCTTGTAAACAGTCAATGTCTCCAAATCATAGCCCTCATCGGGTATTACCGTAATGGCAACAGTAGTGCCTGCCGCAGCACTGGCGGGTGCACTCACACTGCCATGGGAAACAACGTCTAAAGCGATGTCGTATTCTTCGCCTGCGGTCCAGGTCTCATCCCATATCATACGTGCATACTCAGGATGGTCGATGAAGGGATTGCGGTTGTGTTGGTATTTTTTATAAATGACATTGTTGCGGGCGATTTCCTTGTCACTCACCGGGTCTTCCTCATTCCAACGCAAAAGCATGGCCATTGCCCAAGGCTTGATTTCCGACTTGGTGGTCATCTCGCTGTTTCCCCATCCACTATCCTCATGATAATAGCGCACACTCATATAGAAATAGCTACGAGCGATGTCGCCCTTGTACTCATCAATGGGCTCAAATGCCGTACCTGAAAAACCGGCAGTGGTACAGGGACCGAGTTTGGAACCATTGCCCGAAGTATAGGTTGGATTGCGCACTTCTCCATACGGATAATTGGAGCGTCTGCCATTCACATAACCATCTGTGGGATAGACGTGGAAGAGGTCGCTCTTGGGACCACTAACCTCATTGAACCAACTCTGTGGCCACGTGTGTTCACGGTTCCAACAGTCGCCCTCCTTTTTATATGAACCGCAACTTCCATTGATGGAATACGCACAGTTGGAATAGATATCCCAAATGGTGCCATTGGCCCGGCAGTCTGTATAGGCGTAGGCATTGAGCAATCCGGAATAACTGACAACGGTATGTCCCTTGATGATATCGTGCAAGGCAGATTTCAACTCGGCACCGGTATGTCCGGAAGCGCTGTCATAATAACCTGATGGTATCTGTGCCTGAACTGCAGTTCCCATCCATGCAAAGATGAGAAGCACGACGCTGCGAAAAATACTTTTTTTCATAAGATTGACTTTTGGTTGATGAAGTAACCGTCGAGTATACCGACAGACTTTTTCTCTGTTCCCAGAACTATGATGAGGATGAATGACTTGCGGAATCGTAAACTCCTGATAGTAAGCTCCAGAAAGTAAGCTCCTAAAAGAAGTTCCTAAAAGTGAACATATGTCCCTTTAACTCCTCTTTAACTCCTTTTTAACTCCCCTTTAACTCCTAAGTTTCCATAATTCACTCACCTATCGTGATGACGTATTCGCTCATGAACGAGGCACCGGGCATCAGATGGTTGATAAAAGGCTTGTCCTTGAACTCGCCATCGTATCCGCGAGGGTCGCCCACGCCATACCATGGTTCAAGACAGACGAACGGTGCATTCTTCTGATAAGGACTCCAGAATGCGATGATGGGGCATTTATAATCGAGCCTCACCGCCACGCTGCCGTCTGTATCAAGAAGTTCTACGCAGCTGGTCTGGCTCTTGTGCAGCTTCACCGAGTCGTGAGCGAAGAACTCGTCGTCGAAAAGGATAAGTCCCTCCTGTGATGCGACTTCTATCTCATCCATCTCCACCGAACCGTCGATATGGCTCTTGAGACCTTGAAGCAAACCTTTGTTGTCAACGCGGAGGACACCTTTCAGAGGCTTTCCTGCCTCGCAACCTGGAGCAATGAAAGCAGGATGGCCGCCTATCTGGAAATACATTTCACGCTTGCCTGTGTTTTCCACGTGCCAGATGACGTGAATCTTGTTGTTGTCAAGCCGATAGCTCACGGCAAGGTTGAAGGGGAAGGGGTAGACCTTCAAGGTCTCTTCGCTTTCGTGAAGTGCGAAAACCGCCTTGTTCTCCGACTGAGCCACAAGGGTGAATTCAGTGTCGCGTGCAAAGCCGTGGCGCGGCAGATGATACTCCTGCCCATCGACAGTGTAAGTGTCGTTTTCCACGCTACATACTATGGGGAAGAGGATGGGCGAACGGCGGGGCCAATACTGCGGGTCTGCCTGCCAAAGGTACTCACGCTCGTCGCTATCGATAATACTCTGGAGCTCCGCTCCCATCTCTGCAACCTTGACGGTCAGTTGCTCATTACTAAGTTCTATCATAAAACAATGATTTAGGTGTGTTGTCTGGTTATGTATTTTTCTTGACGTTGGGGTTTTAAAAGTACAAATTTAGTGATTCTTTCTGAAACAACCAAATTTTTGAAGCATAAATGGTTCATACCCTCAAACGTTTATAGTTATAAGAAGCGGATGGCCGAAAATATGCGCACCGACATTCTTGGCTTTTGGTACGGACATGCATAAAGCAAGTCCCAAGATCGCAACAGGCCTTTTGGCGTGGTTGAAATCCCCCTGAGGGTGCGGGTCTTGTGCCCACCCGAACGCCAAAAGGCCAATTTTCAATTTTCAATCTTCAATCTTTGATTTATACTCTCATCCGTTTACAGCTATGCATCATCTTTTTAGAAACTTACGCTGAGCCCCATGTTGCACACTCCGAGGCATCCGTAGCCCAACTCGAAGAAAAACTTCACCGGGGCGGGTCCCAAGCTCATGCCAAAGGGTGAGATTTGGTAGGCCATACACCATTTCGTATTGTCAAAGTGCTCTTCGTGGGCGTTTCCTTGACATGATTCTAACGGTCTCACGCCCTTCCATTCCTCCAAATCGAAATGAAGGCGGTTGCGCATCATTCCCAACGCGACACGGGAGTAGAGACGACAACACCTTCTTTCAAACCAGGTGTATCTCGCCGAGGGTGTAAACGAGAAACTGCGGCATGTCTCGTATCCTGTGGTGACGATGCTGGAATTATTGTTCTGCTCGACAACATGGAAATCCTCATTGGTATAGCTTTCCGAAGACCTTCCCCATGCCATCGTTGCACCGATGTCCCATTTCCTGTTGAGTCGGTAGTGATATTCCATCTTTCCCACGATATATGATTTGCCGAAGATGTCTCCACACTCTCCTTCAATTTCCATATGCCGGGGTAGGGTGAAGCCGTCAATAAAGTGTTGCGTGGTGTGGTCTGCTTGGTTGGGGCCGAAGCCCAATGAGGCATTTAACTCATGCCGTTTATAATTAGCAGGCTGCCCATTGGGTTGGCGGTGATTCACCTCCAATAAGGCGGGGGGTGTGACATCCTTGTATTCTCTGGCGCCGCTGTTGATGGTCACGGGTTCGTCCACTTCGCTTTCGACGAGGATGTCAGCCTTCATATCGGAGAAAATCGTGGCGCATGAAGTGAAGGTGGCGGTCAGTAACACAGTGAAGAGTGTTTGAAATATGAAGGATGTGTTGAGTTTCATGATTCTGTTCTGTTGATGGAATGACACATGTTCATATTATAAACGCTTTGGAAGTGACTATCTTGTATGTGATTTTGTTAAAAATGAAGGATTCCTGTGGTGCGGCGGCGGAGCCGCTTACGGAGAACGGGGAGGATGGGTGGTTTGGGCGGTTTGGGGAGAACCCACCACTGCCCTCCCTCGAGGGGATGTTGCAACGGAGGGGTTTGTCCGATTTATACTCTCATCCGTTTAGGCTTGGTTTTGGTACGGACATGCATAAAGCAAGTCCCTACAGTCGCAACAGGCCTTTTGGCGTGGTTGAAATCCCCCTTAAGGCGGGTCTTGTGCCACCCGAACGCCAAAAGGCCAATTTTCAATTTTCAACCTTCAATCTTTGAGGTTTATCCAATTTATACTATCATCCGAATACGGCCAAAAACTCCGTTCCCCTGATTCATAAAAGATTGTTGATGTCATCGATAGAGAGTCCTGTGGCTTGACGCACGATATTGATATCAGTGCCCAAAGCGAGAAGTTTTTTGGCAACTTCAACTTTTTCTTCTTCTCTTCCTTCCGCTTTTCCTTTTGCAATTCCTTCTTCAAGGCCTTCTGCCTTTCCTTTGGTGTAGCCCTTTCCCTCTGCAGTGTTGACCACGTTGAAGAGGTCGCGGTAGACCTTTAGGCTCTCCTCGTAGTCGAAAAGTTCGTTTTTGGAGAACCTTGCTATCTCCGCCTGTTCGAAAAGGCGATTGAACACACGTTCTTGAAGTGCGGCAGGCCGCTCCATCAGCCTTGAGAGGTTGCGGAGCACATAGAGCCATTTGTCCATCATGGTCTCGAGTTGGTCCTCTGTCTTGTTGAACTTCGGCATTTCGAGATAGACGAAGGTGAGCTTGTCGTAGAAGACGTGTTTGTCCTCCACGTCCATCAGCTTCACCTCGTGATGCATGCAGTCGGGGGCGTATTCGTCATCGGGGAATACGAAGTCGAGGATGCCCACGGTATATACGCCCTTGAGCTTGAAGTCCCAGTTGCTGCCTGGTTGCGCCTGGTCGCGTATGGGGAAGGTGGCATAAAACACGCTTCTGTCCTTGAAATAGTCCTGTTCAGCCTTCTGCATCTCGACGATGAAATACTCTCCGGCGGTGTTTTGGCAATACACATCGAAGATGGCCTTTCTGTCCATTATGCCGCTTCCAAGCTGTTCGGTGTTACGGTATCTGATGTCTGTGATTTCCTCTTGGTTGTGTAGGAGGCTATTGAGGAAGCTGATGAGCAGCTCCTTGTTCATTTCGGTGCCGAAGAGTCTCTTGAACCCGAAGTCAGTGAAGGGGTTGATGTATTTTCCGCCCATGGTTATTCCTTTTGTTTGCAAAGTTAGTGAAAAAGATTAGCAAATGCAAATTTTGCGAAGAATGTTTTGAGGTTATGTTTTGAGGTTTATCCAATTTATACTCTCATCCGTTTACAACTTCAATTATCAAAAAGGGCTTTCGACGCCCTTGTCAAGGGTGTGTACTGCGTCGGTGACCGATATACAATGCGATGGCGGTGCCACCTACAAGGTAGTACTCGCGACGGAACTGAGCCATGAGGGGGAGCAGTTCGACTTGTTGGTCATTGAGTATCTCGCTATGCATATTTCTTCAAAACGAGTGAAAAGAAATGGTAGATTTCGGGATAATAGTTCTGCTTCTGGCGACCTGTAGCAGAGAAAAAGACCTCGGCCACACGCTTACCGCCGAGTGTGGCCACAAGTTCGCGGTAGTCATCGAGCGTGCCGTCGTTGAGGATGCGCTCCACAAGCAGGGCATCGCTGATGTGCTGCTTCTCACCTTCCGGAATGTACCAGAAGAGGCTCTTGTGCTTGTCTATTATTTGTTCGCGTGACATATATCTCAAGCTTTTTCCTTCTTACAGTTGCAAATTTACGTTTTTATTTTGAAATATTGTGTGATATTGGTGTAAAAGTACAAAAAGCGCCCTTTGGATGCTCATTTATTGCTATATTTAGGGGACTCTAAGCGTGTAGAGAACCCTTTGTGTTCTGTAAGTAGAGATTCTGCGCCTCCATCGATGCTTTCCTAATTCTATAAGTAGAACTGTTGAGGGCTTGGAGGGGGCTTCGGAGTCTGTATGTGGGTGCCTCTGAGCGTGTAGCGTTACTCTGGCGTGCCGGGTGTCACCTCTCCACTGCCACTGCCACCGTCATCATCACCGCCGGGGGGCATCGCCGCTGGGCAGGGCGTGGTTGAAATCCCCTTAGGGGCGGGTCTTGTGTCCCCCCGAACGCCAAAAGGCCAATTTTCAATTTTCAATCTTCAATCTTCAATCTTTGAAGTTTATCCAATTTATACTCTCATCCGTTTACAACTTGGTTTGTCCAAGAATTAGTCCAAAATTTTAGACTAATTCATGGTTTTTGGTACGGACATGCATAAAGCAAGTCCCTACAGTCGCAGCAGGCCTTTTGGCGTGGTTGAAATCCCCTGAGGGGCGGGTCTTGTGCCCACCCGAACGCCAAAAGGCCAATTTTCAATCTTCAATTTTCAATTTTCAATCTTCAAGGTTTATCCGATTTATACTTCATCCGTTTACAGCTTGGTTTTGGTACGGACATGCATAAAGCAAGTCCCTACAGTCGCAACAGGCCTTTTGGCGTGGTTGAAATCCCCTGAGGGGCGGGT
>JAFWSS010000002.1 GCA_017524385.1 Prevotella sp. | reverse complement strand
GCAGCACATAGAGCCATTTGTCCATCATGGTCTCGAGTTGGTCCTCCGTCTTGTTGAACTTCGGCATGTCGAGATAGACGAAGGTGAGTTTGTCGTAGAAGACGTGTTTGTCCTCCACGTCCATCAGTTTCACCTCATGGTGCATGCAGTCGGGGGCGTATTCGTCATCGGGAAACACGAAGTCGAGGATGCCTACGGTGTATACGCCTTTGAGTTTGAAGTCCCAGTTGCTGCCTGGTTGCGCCTGGTCTCGTATGGGGAAGGTGGCATAAAACACGCTTCTGTCCTTGAAATAGTCCTGTTCCGCTTTCTGCATCTCGACGATGAAGTATTCTCCGGCGGTGTTCTGGCAGTACACGTCGAAGACGGCCTTCCGGTCCAACATGCCGCTTCCCAGTTGTTCGGTGTTGCGGTATCTGATGTCAGTGATCTCCTCTTGGTTGTGCAAGAGTGAATTGAGAAAACTGATGAGCAGTTCCTTGTTCATTTCGGTGCCGAAGAGTCTCTTGAACCCAAAGTCTGTGAAGGGGTTGATGTATTTTCCTCCCATAGTTATTCCTTTTGTTTGCAAAGTTAGTGAAAAAGATTAGCAAATGCAAATTTTGCGAAGAATGTTTTGAGGTTATGTTTTGAGGTTGTACCCCATTTGTCATTCAATTCCACACCGACAAGGCCTTCGGAAAAATCGGAAACTTTAGTACATAATTATCGCCTGTAAAAAGTTGCTTTTCCTTTCTTTCTTTGTAAGAAAAACCAACTATAACACAGGATACACCTGCTGTTTTTTTGGCTTCATTTGTCCACTTGGATGAATTATAGGCAAAATGATGATAATATGATTTGATAATAGTTTTTGCCAAAAGAGATTAACCATTTCACCTTGACATATTGAATTTGATGAGACAAAAGCCGATTCTGCATTCGTCCCAATCATCAAATCAGCTGCTTTTTTGAACCAACCAGTTAATTTGCCATAGTCCTTCGAAGGGGCAAACACCAATTTAAGGTCTTCCGTTTGCTCTTTGGACCGCATTGCCTGACCTATAAACGGCGGGTTTCCTGCCTCTGTCTTACATTCCCAGAAGATGTTTTGCCTTGTCAGTGAGGTATGGAGCCAGTTCCCCGTATGGGATGGTGAAGTGGAATGTCCCGTCCGGGAAGCCGCTTAGCTGGTATGGCTGGAAAGAGAATACCACTCCTTTCTCTCCGAGACCGGGCTGTGGCATCTCAATCTTGCCTTCGGTGTTGCCGTTGTCTCCATGAAGTGTGAACATTTCTGAGAACACCCTGTTGATATAGTCCGAGCAGTATTTTTTGTATTTGGTGTTTGCCGGCACTTTTGGGTAGAACACGTTGAGAACTTGTTCGTTGCATTCAGGCCTGAAGAGGAAGTCCCAGTCGATTTCCTGTTTGTTCTCAGGGTCATAGGATACCAGTTCCTCGGTGTAGTATCCGTGAGCCCCTCCCCAGTAGTCGTACGTGTATTTCAGCATGGTGACATATTTCCCGGTGACATGCCATGCCTTTAGGTATATGTTCCGGAAACAACTGCCAATGTCATCTCTCAGGTCGATGTCAAGTTCTTTTCGCAGCATGGTGAAATACCCGTCTGCGGCACGGCGTGCCAAGGCCGCCTTGTCCTTCTCGTCAGTGATGGACCTTTGGGGAACCGTTGTGTGTTGTGGTTTTTCCAGTTCCTTCTGTACGGCTAATGTCTCAACCAGTCCTGCGAGCCATGTGTTGACCGCCTCCGCATGTTTCTCATTTGAGCGCATGAAATCCACGCACATGCTGAACATGACTTTGTTGTCCAATCCCGTGAACGTGTCCTTCCTGTATCGGCTGAACGATGGCGGCATTTGGTCGAGCCTTGCCATTTCCTCCACGCTCTTCTTGTCCTTGAAGTCCACCACCATCTCCTTGTCTGTCATGAAGATGTCGAACTTGTATTTCTCCTCAGCGGAGACGGAGTCACACCACAGCGTGGGGTCTTCCAGGTAAACCCTCTTGTCGTCATAGATGACACTTGTCCTGTAATGGATGTCGTAGGCGTGGTAGAACGCCCTGCCGTCCACGACGCAGATGGTGTCGGCCTCCCAGTCGGCGGAGTCCAGCATGTTCAGCACGAATGGCGGTATGTGAGGGGATGTGTAGTCGTATGTGTCTTCCGCATCCTGGCCCGTGCTGTTTTGGCGGCATCCCGCCATGATAAGGGACATGGCGATGAGAGCCATGATCGGGATGAGGTGATTTCTTTTTCTTCTCATATTGTCTTTTATCTTCTGTTTACAATTATTTGCAACTATACAGATTGGAAAAACATGCCTCATCTATCAATATCCTTTATCTTATCTTCATGCTATTGACAGTTATCCTCTGCACCACGTCGCGGCCCTCGTACTCCTCGTCGGTGCACGGCTCGTAGATGCGTGCTGCGCTCCTGACGGGGATGTTGGCGTACATGCTGTCCAGCTCCTAGCCGGTGAGGATGTTGCGCAGCCTCATCAGCTCCGCCGCGCTCAGAAAGCCGGGGAAGAGAGCCAACTGTATTTGGACTTCGAATGGGGCATCTAGGGATGTGTCTTAGAGATGTGATGTATAGTTGCCGGTCACCACCTCATATTCGGCCACTTTCAGTCGTTCCACCTCGGCTGTCACCTGTGCTTAGGTCGGCGCTGTATCCTCTAACAACTGATAGGCAGTGCTCAGGTCTATGCCTCCTATCAGTTCGGCGATGGCGATCTCCGTTGTGAGCGGCTGCAGCAGTTCGGCCCTGAGCCTCTCGTTGACCAATGCCTTTACCTCGTCCACCTTGTTGCCGGCATCATAGTAGACAAGCGATACGCAGTCGATGCCCATCCACTGGTTGATGGCTTCCGTCTGACAGAGACCTATCTCAAGTGTGTTGTCTGATACGTAGGTGACGATGGAATAGACCGTAGGCTTGCTCTGGGTAGGAGGCTTATTCCCAGGGTAGGGGATGACGATGCTTTCCAGACAAGTGCATTCGTCGCTTAGAATCCTCTTATTAATACTCCTGAAAGTAGGGCGAATGCGAGATTTGAATGATTTTAGTGATGATAAAAAAATAAATTGGGATGAATATTAAAGAACACGCGCTCGGCTCTGCCGCTTGGCTCGTCCAAGAATTATCACGCGCTCGGCTCTGCCGCTTGGCTCGTCCAAGAATTAACCAAAAATTCTGACGCACAGGAATTTATGATTAATTTATGGTGATTATATGTTAAAACAGTACCAAGTTGTTTTTTAACTTTTACTTATTTGTCGGGAATCTTGAAGGTGATGGGCAGGTTGTATTTCACTCTGACAGGAATGCCATTGATGTTTCCAGGCGTCCATTTGGGCATCTTGCGGATGACGCGGGCACCTTCTTTGGCAAACAGCAGTGCGAACTGCTCTTTCAAGGCTTTCTGTTCGGCTTCCGTCACCTGACTGAACTTGGTGGTGTTGAACCGCTCGATGATGCAATCCTTGGCCGTGATTTCCTTCAATGTCCCATCCGTGTCCACGATGAATTCCATGACAACCTTTCCTTCCACGCCATAGCGCTTGGCAAGGTCGGGATATTTCAGGTTCTTGTTGAGGTACTTCACCAATGCTTCCAAACCGCCTTTGAACTCGGGATTCTTCTGTACCTTGGTTTCCGAGGTGCTGGCCATGCTGCCCTCCATGTTCACATTTTGTGCTGTCACATTGATGGTCAAGCAGGCAAGCAGCACCATGAGAATAGCTTTCTTCATTTCTGTGTCTTTTTTCAAATGAATGTAGTTGTCGTAATTGTGGTTGCAAATTTAGATAAAAAATCCGATATTTTAAGCCAGTTGAGATAAAAAAGGGAATAAATCCCTCCGAATTGGGGTTGCATAAGTCTTTTAATCGGCCTTTTTGCAATAAATCAAGGCGCATACTCCCCAATATCCTATTTT
>JAFWSS010000194.1 GCA_017524385.1 Prevotella sp. | reverse complement strand
CACCCCTTCGGGGTTGTTGGTTTCCTATCCTCATCAAGCAGGGGTTACGCTTCGCTCCACCACCTGCCTGTGGTTGTCCCAGCCCTTCGGGCTTCACTTCACAACCGGTTGCCATACAAGATAAATTGAAGATTGAAGATTGAAGATTGAAAATTGATAATTGAAGATTGCATTATTGGAGCAGCGAGAGCAGAGTCAAGCTTGCTTGAACTCTGCTGAGTCGCGACAAAAATCAGCGAAGCTAAAATTGAAGATTGAAAATTGAAGATTGAAGATTTTTTTATTGAAGATTGAGGATGTCCAATTTGTTGCATCGACTTTTAGTGACGATAAAAAAATAAATTGGGATGAATAATAAAGAACACGCGCTCGGCTCTACCGCTTGGCTCGTCCAAGAATTATCACAAATTAACCAAAAATTCTGATGCACAGCCGCTCGGCGACGAAGGAGACGCTTGCCAAAGCAAGAATTTATGACTAATTATATGATAATTATATGTCCCTTTAACTCCTCTTTAACTCCTTTTTAACTTCCCTTTAACTCCTCTTTAACTCCCTGAAACTCCCTGATAACTCCTTTTTAACTCCTGAAAAACTCCCAAAAATCTCCCTAAAAAATCTCCCGAAAACCTCCCTTTTAACACCCAAAATTACGATAAATGTGTAAAAATGTTTATTTTTGCACATTCTTTTATCAATACGTAAACCTATGAAAAGATTATTATTCGTAATTGTCGCCGTGGTGGCCTTGACAGCATGTGGCGACAAACAATCGCCCACTCCCTCAAAGGAGAGCAGTGAACAAGGCAACAAAGTAGAAACCAATGACACAATCAGCCAAGAAATGAAAGAAGCAAACATGCAAGAAGTACAGGCATACTTGAAGGAATGCGGAGCATTCTTCATTGCCACAGCCGATGGCGACCAGCCCCATGTGCGTCCCTTCGGCGTTTCAGAGATTATCGACGGCCGTCTCTACATCATGACGGGCAAGGTGAAGGACGTTTACAAGCAGATGTCCAAGAATGGGAAATTTGAGATTTGCGCCTTGAAGAAGTCGGGCACAGAGTGGATGCGCCTTAGCGGCACGCTGGTCAACGATGAGAGTCTGGCTGTGAAGGAAGAGTTCCTTAATCGCAACGAGAGCCTGAAGTCGATGTATAAGGCCGACGATGACAACATGGCCATACTCTACATCACCAATGCCACGGCACGGTTCTGCTCGTTCTCTGCTCCAGAGAGGGAAGTCGGTTTCTAAAGGATTGAACAACAGCAACAAACATTCTTCCTTCCCCTGCCGGCACAAAAGGAAATGATGTATCAAACCAAGAGTCCACTTGAAATAGTGGACCGTGAACAAAAGGGCGGTGCGCATATCCCTTCCCCTTGAGGGGAGGGGATAACTAACACCGCTGTTTGCTCAAAAGGATTTTTAAAAGTGGGTTTAATAAAAATATATAACTATTTATGAGAAAAGTACTATTTACACTGTTTGTCGCCGCATGTGTAGCATCGGCAGCAAGCGCCCAGACGGCAACGTCAGACTACGAGGTCATCCATGAGGGAGATACGATATGGAACTTCGGCAATAATGGCGTCAACCTCTACAGCAGGAAGATGCATCGCATCGACATCACTTACCTCTCGAAAGACCATCAGGGCAATGACGTCGCCCTCAGTGGCTATGTGGCTATCCCCTATGACATCTACAATGGCTCACAGCCCTGCGACGGTGTCCTGCTCTACAACCATTACACGCAGATGAGCAAAGACTTCGCCCCCACCAATGGATATTCCATTGGCGAGGATTTTGTCATTGCCAATCCGCTAAGTCCCAATTACATCGTGGTGTCGAGCGACTTCCAGGGCTTCGGCGTGTCGGTCGACTTGCCACAGGCATACTGCTATGGCGACTACAATGGGCAAGCCAGCATCGACATGCTACTGGCTGCAAGGAAACTGCTCGATGACCGCAACATGAGCCAAGGGAAGTTCCTCTTCAATGCTGGTTACTCGTCGGGAGGATACGACGCCATCGCAACACAACGGGTGCGAGACATGCATTACAGTGACGAAATCGTGTTTGACAAGACATTCACAGGAGGCGAGCCGTTCGACCTCTTGGAAGCCTGTCGTTACTATATCGCACACAAGGACGATGCGAATATCGACGTGGTGTGCATGCCCATGGTGCTCGACGTGTTCAACCGGGTTGCCAACCTTGGCTTTACATATGACCAGATGTTCAAAGAGCCTTACAACGTGAAATTTCAAGATTGGATTGCGAGCCGCACATTCAGCACAGCAGCCGTCATGGACTCCCTGGAAGGAAAGACGCTCAACGAAATCATGCAAGACAACTTCCTCGACACTTCTTCAGAGGAATACGGCATGCTGCGTGAAGTCGTCAAAAACAAATCATTGGCCAATGACTGGACACCCGATTTCTCGCAGAGATATTATGTGATGCACTTGGTCAGAGACAACACCGTGCCGGCAAGTTCGGGAAGGGAATTCCTCAAGTTCCTCAGCCAGTTCAATTACGAGGGCTCATCTGAAAGGCCGTTCATGAAGTCTCTCGTGCCGGAACGCACGAGGCTGCAGACCAATTTCGTCGTCCCCGACTATCACCACACCATTGTCGGCGGCATCATGTTCTACCTCAACCTGGCTGCTACGCTCACGGCATACCCCGTGCTGTATTATGATGGAGAACTGAACACCCATTATGCCGACTTGGTGGAGGATGCCACCATCATGGGCATCATCAAAAAACTCGAGGAAAAGGGGTATGACGTGAGAGGGGCCGTGCAGAAACTCACCAATGGAGGGACTGGTGGCAGCTTCTTCGACGTGCTTGCCAAAATCGAGAACACACTCAACAACCTGGGCACCAATACCACCGAGGTGCTGCAAATAGCTGATGACAGCGGCCTCGAAATCTTAGACCTGATTCAACTATATCAGTATTTGACCACTCCTCCCGACGCCGAGTCTGCCAACCAAGGCTTTTTTGACGAAGCCGAGACCCTTGTCAGGAAGTCAGAGACTGAGCATTATCTTACAGACTACTACCAGCAGTATCTCTATGACTGGCTGAAAGAGAACAATGTGAACATCTTCGACCAACCCGAGTAAGCAACAGAAGGCGTTTGTTTATCAAGTTCTCAACTTTCGCAAGTAAGGGAAAATAAAGCGTGGAGAGTGTTAATAAAAAAGTATGGGGTAATCGTTTCCTTAAAAAATAACGACATAAGTGGGCAAATGTCCCTTTTACTCCTCTTAAACTCCCCTTTAACTCCCCTTTAACTCCAGAACGTTGAGCGAATGCGAAACTTGAATCAAGTATTTAATTCACATAACCAACAACATCATGAAAAAGTTCATATCACATCATATGAAAGTCGCGCTCCTCATGGCTTGCGCCACCTTCACCACGGCTAATGCACAGAACAGCAACAACCAACCGCCTATTGAAGACGAGACGGTGGATTTCAGCGTGCTCACCTTGAACGTCGATGGACTGCCAGGGAAAATCTTTGTCTTCAACGTCAATGCCGACGGACCCATGTCGGAGGGGAGCGAACGAATCAGCGAATACCTCGCATCGAAAAACTGCGACTTCTTGTGCCTGCAGGAGGATTTCAACTACCGGTGGGAAATATGGTCGCGACTCTTCGCCGGTTACAACCATGACGATTGGTCGGGGGGCATCATCCTTGAGGAAAAGGAAATAGATTTCGCACACTTGCAGTATCTGAAGTTTGAATGCGACGGCCTCAATGCTGTTTGGAAGAAGAACATAACACCCCGGAGGCATGAGCGTGTGGCTTGGAACAAGAGTTTTGGTAAATTCAGCCACGATTTCGACGATATCATCACCAAGGGCTTCCGCCGACATGAGGTGATATTGCCCGACGGAAAAGAGATTGTTGTCTACAACCTGCATATGGATGCCAGTTCCGAACGTGACGAAACAAAAGGCAACGACGCCAGGGACAGAGAGGCGCGCCAAGCGCAATGGGTGCAACTGAGAGAGCACATTCTCGACAACATGGACGAGCGTCCCATCGTCGTGGCAGGCGACATGAACAGTTTCTACCGTCGCGACGACATCAAGACCGTCTTCATCGACGCCATAGAGAATACGGGAAAGGCAATTGTAAAAGACGCATGGGTGGAATCCACCAACAATGGCTTGTATCCTGAAGTGGGAAGCGAGATCATTGACAGCGAGACGCTCGACAATATCTTGTATATCAGCCCTAAAGGAGGATACGGGCTGAAACTTGTAGGTTTTGAAATGGATGAAAATGGCTACAAACACGATGGAAAACCACTGGGAGACCATTATCCTCTTATCGCCAAATTCCATATCTTTGACAATTCTTCCTCTCAGGAGAGTAGCCCCAACAGTATCATCAACATCGACAACGCAAGCCAATCCACATTCGACATCTACGACCTCAACGGTATACGCCAAACGGGTGACCTGGCTCCTGGCACTTACATCATCAATGGTAGGAAAGTGGTCAAGCAATGACATGGTCTGGGAAACGATGGAATAGTCATTATCCTTTCGTTTGACACACAATATGGTTCAGCCTCCATGCACACCGCATGGGGGCTGCTTTTGTTTTACTATTCATAATGGGGTAGGGGATGCCATCTGCTCACATATGGGCGCATGATCACTTTCACTGCTTTGAAGTAGACATTGAAAAACAATTTGAAAGCAAAAGAGATGTTTTTTGTATCCATTTAAAATAATGAGCACAAAATCATAATAAACTCTTCGTTTTTTTTGCTCATTGTTGAAAAAAAATGTATATTTGCACAACCAACCTAAGAACATATGAAAACAACATCCATCATTACAACCCTTCTGGCGCGGGTGGCGATGACGCTGCTGCTCGCCTTAACCACCTTCACTGGTGCGTGGGCCATGCAATTCATCACCGACGTGGTGCTCATCGGTGGCTCGAAAAGCGAGGTGAACAACCTCAAGGCCGCCTATCAGAGCAAGGGATGGACGGTCATCGACAAGGACTTGAACGATGGCTGCGGCTCCAGCAGCGACTACATCTACCTGCTCTACAAGACGGCGGACAACTTCGAAAACTCTCCCAACCTCACCTTCATCACCGGCTTCTATCTCACCAACGAAAGCGGACATTTGAGCGAGGACAGAATGATCAATGATCTCCCCTATCACCTCGTACCCTACGACGGCGGCAGCCACTTCAAGAGCGTGCAGGGCAACCTGAACAGCAACTGCATCCCCACCAGTTCCGACATCCATCTCTACTACACCACCGCCGGTTTAGATAGCAAGGAAGCCATTTACGGTATTTACTTTAGCAACAACGAATGGGGCGACGGTGTCGTTGGCAAGAACGGCGACAACGCCAAAGGCTACGACCTCAATGCCGGCTGCGGGAAATTATCCGCCTACATCTTCATGCACTGCAAGTCTTACAAGTCGAATTACTGGAACATCATTACAAGCAGCGATTTTTCCCAGTGCCGCATCACTGGTTTTAACGAAAGTGTAAAAGATTCTGTCAAATCCGTCCCCGCCATCATCAACGGCGCAAAGGTGATAGATATTTACCCCAGCGTGAACCTCTCAACGATAAGCAACCTTGAAACCATATACTTCACAGATGCATTTGAACCTACCGAGATGTTGTCGGCGAAGAATTGCAAGAAACTCACAAATATCGACGTTGTTGATAACAACGGCACTGTCATTAGGGCAGACGAACTTCCAAATCGAATCACGAGCATCCCTGCCGAAGCGTTCGCAAATTCGACAATCAAGAACCTCAAGATGCCCAATGTGACGAACATAGGAAATGCGGCTTTCCTTAACTGTGACAGCCTGGAATCCGTTACTATCGGCAACAAAGTGACAAGCATAGGGGAAAGTGCCTTTAATTCATGCTCGAGCCTAACATCCATCACCATACCCGACAATGTGACGAGTATAAAAGATTCAACTTTCTATCATTGCGTCAGCCTTAAATCTGTCACCATACCCGACAATGTGACGAACATTGGAGACTGGGCTTTCGAAGGGTGTGACGGCCTTAAATCTGTCACCATCAGCAACGGCGTGACGAGCATAGGGGAAAGTGCCTTTAATTCATGCTCGAGCCTAACATCCATCACCATCCCCGACAATGTGACGAGCATAGGATATGAGGCTTTCGCTAATTGTTCCAGCATGAAATCTGTTACCATTGGCAAAGGCATAAATAGCTTCAACAGAACTGCCTTCCATTATGACATTGCTTTGGAGTCGATAATTGTGACAAGTGGAAACCCTACCTACGACAGCCGAGACAACTGCAACGCCATCATAGAGAAAGCAACCAATACGCTTATTTATGGATGCAAGAATACAGTCATCCCTAACAGTGTGACGAGTATAGGATATGAAGCTTTCGAACAGTGCACAAGCCTAACCTCTATCGACATCCCCAACTCTGTGACGAGCATAGGGACATATGCTTTCTCTAATTGCACAGGGTTGACCTCCATCGAAATCCCCAACTCTGTGACGAGCATAGGGACATATGCTTTCTCTAATTGCACAGGGTTGACCTCCATCGAAATCCCCAACAGCATAACAACTATTGAGGAATATACATTCAATGCTTGTAAAGGCCTGACCTCCGTTACCTTACCTAACAGCATAACAAGAATCCAAAATAATGCTTTCCAGTATTGCTCTAGCCTGCCGTCCATCGTAATCCCCAAAAGCGTAAGACATATTGGCGAAGATGCTTTCTTTATTTGCACGGGGATGACTGATGTCTATTGCTATGCCAACCCTGACAGTCTGAGATGGCCTGAAAATGATTGCGACGACTTCATCAAAGAAGGAGGGGTTACGAAGTGCCATGTGTTCAACACCGAGGAGTGGAACAATTTTAGAGACACTGTGAACGTAGAATTCGTAGGCGACCTGGTCATAGACCTTCCCGACAATGCCAACAATGACGCGTTTCTCAAATCATGGAACAACAGAAAAGTGAATATGACGCTGCAAGGCCGCACGTTCTTCAAGGAAGGCCTATGCAACACGCTGTGCCTGCCCTTCACCGTAACCGACAAAAACGCCGACGTTGGAGGGGATTTGCAATCCCCGACATTTGCGGGCACGCCATTTGAAGGCGCCATGGTAATGACACTCGACAACACTTCATTCTCCAACGGCACGCTGACGCTCAATTTCAGGAATGTCAGAACCATCGAGGCTGGCAAGCCATATATCATCAAGTGGCAACCCGTGAATTCCAACGATGGCACCGCCATATTATCATTTTCCAATCCGACGTTCTACGACGTGACCATCACCAGCACCACACCGAAAGCCATAAGCAGCAATGGCGCGGTGACCTTCAAGGGCTGCCTCAGTCCCGTCACTCTCACCGCTAACAACCGCACCAAACTCTACCTCGGGGAAAATAACACTCTCTATTATCCCAGCGCCGACGTCACCATCAACGCCTGTCGCGCCTGGTTCCAACTGGCTTCTCCAATCACATCCATTGGCGACACAAACGGCGACAGGGGCATCAACGTGACCGATGTGACCTCCCTCGTGAACCACATCCTGGGCACTGCCAGCAGCAATTTCATCATCGACAATGCCGATGTCAACAACGACGGAGGCATCAACGTGACCGATGTGACATCATTGGTGAACATCATCCTCAACAGCAACGACAACATCTATAATGTCGTGGTCAACATTGACGGCAACACCATCATTTATAACGGCAGCAGTAATGGTGACCCGAAGGCTGGGGAAAATCACATCTGGGATGAATAGGGTGCCGATGCAATTACGGTATCTATGGTGATTAATACAGGTGAGGCCAGAAGTAGAACGCCATCTTCAACCTGATGCATAAGGACGAATAGCAATGAGCTTCATCAAGTATATAGCAGATGAGAGCCACTATAAGGAAGTCTTGATGCTGGTAGGGCAGGCCAAGCGGACGGTGTGGTTGGGAACGGCAGACATCAAAGACCTCCATGTAGATGGCAAGCCCTTCCTTGCCTTGATTGCCTCCCTGCTCAAAAAGGGCGTGGAGGTAAGACTCATCCATGCCAAAGAACCGGGAACGGCATGGAGGGAAGACCACGAGAAGCATCCCGTCCTCTATGACGGGATGGAACGGGTGCTATGCCCGAGAGTCCATTTCAAACTCCTCGTCATCGACTCAGCTATTGCCTATGTTGGTTCCGCCAACCTGACGGGTGCCGGGATGGGCATGAAATCGCCAAGGAAGCGGAACTTTGAGGCGGGCATCCTGACCGATGACCAGGAGATGGTGGAAGCTGCCATCGAGCAGTTTGACAACGTGTGGATGGGAAAGTTCTGCAAGGATTGTGGCCGGCGGGATTATTGTGAAGACCCCATCAAATAAATCCATTGTCATAAGCCCAATTTTCAATCCTCTTCAATCTTGAGTCTTAAAGTGGGAAGTGAGCAAAAGGACGGTGCGCATATCCCCTCCCCTCGCAGGGGAGGGGTTGGGGTGGGGTGAACAAGTCTTGAAAAACAACAAGTTACAGACCCCACCCCTGCCCCTCCCCTTGAGGGGAGGGGATAGCTAACACCGATATTCGCTCAAACAGGACTTTTTAAATGGGCTCAAGATTGAATTTTTGGAGCAGCGAGAGCAGAGTCAAGCTTGCTTGAACTCTGCCGAGTCGCGACAAAAAT
>JAFWSS010000193.1 GCA_017524385.1 Prevotella sp. | reverse complement strand
GTTCCATGTGTTCAACATCGGCGATGGCGGCGGCTTCGTCATCGCCTCCGCCGACGATGTGGCCGTCCCCGTGCTCGGCTACTGCGACAAAGGAGCGTTCGACCCCGACGACATCCCCGTCAACATGCAGGCGTGGCTCGACGGCTACAGCGAGGAAATCGGCAAGGCACGTGAGAACGGCGTCGTCGCGAAAGGGGATGCGCCAGTCTACGCTTCAAGGAAGAAAATCAACCCCATGATCAAATCGACCTGGGACCAATGCGCCCCTTACAACGACATGTGCATTTTCGACGGAACACGTTGCTTGACAGGCTGTGTGGCCACCGGCATGGCACAGATCATGTATTACTGGGCCACGACGGGAATTGACGGCAAGAGGTTCAGATGTGGCTCCACCGCCCTTCTAGCATACATCACATCCACACAAAGATACTCCGTTGGCGCCCTCGATGCCCTGGCCTCGTTCGATTGGGACTCCATGACCGATGGCATGCCCACGACGACAAAGGGCAAGAGGGCCGTGGCGCAGTTGATGCGCTATTGCGGACAAGCCGTGCAGATGGACTATGAGGAGGATGGCTCTGGCGCTTCCTTGGAGGGTGCAGCAAGAGCGTTGCAAAACAATTTCGATTACAATTGGAGTATGAAAGTCATACATTCAGATGATATGACAGAACAGGAATGGCAGGATTTGGTTTACGATGAGTTGGCTGGAGGAAAACCTTTTCTTATGTCAGGCTTGGGAACCGGCGGCCATGCCTTCATCTGCGATGGATTCGACCCTGCAAATGGAAAATTCCATTTCAGCTGGGGATGGAGTGGAGAATTTGACGGTTGGTTTGCCATGACATCATTGAAACCAGGTGGAAACAATTTCTCTTCGACAAGGTATGGCATAAAAAACATCCAACCCTTTAGTGGCAGTATCTATGTGGTGCTTTCGACGGATGGCAAGACCCTCTCGTTCTATTGTGACGACAAGAGGAAGGAGCGTACGGGGACGCAATACCATCTGAGTGATTACTCTCCAAGCTGGTATGGTGATACCGATGTGGAGCATGTGGTTTTCGATAGCAGTTTCTCTGAAGTACGTCCGGTTTCCACTTATAATTGGTTTCGTGGAATGAAACAATTGAAGGATGTTACCGGCCTATCCTTCCTCAATACTTCCAAAGTCATCTATATGGATGGTATGTTTTATGACTGCGAAAGTTTGGAGAACATTGACGTGAGTCATTTCGATACATCGAAAGTGATAGAAATGAACAAAATGTTCGAGAATTGCCAAAACCTGAAAACACTTGATGTGAGCCATTTCAACACCTCAAACGTGACTGACATGTGGGCTATGTTCTACGGTTGCAAGAGTTTGACAAGTCTTGATGTGAGTCATTTCGACACATCGAAAGTGAAAAGAATGTCTTATATGTTCAGAGACTGCAACAGTGTGAAGAGTCTCGACGTGAGTCATTTCGACACCTCAAACGTCACCGACATGGGTGATATGTTCTATGAATGCTTCAGTTTGGAGAATTTGGATGTGAGTCATTTCAATACGTCAAAAGTGACAGACATGGGCTATATGTTCAAGAGTTGCCATAACCTGAAAAAGCTTGATGTGAGTCATTTCGATACATCCAACGTGACAGATATGGATGGTATGTTCTTCCAATGTATGAATTTGACAAGTCTTGATGTGAGCCATTTCGACACGTCGAAAGTGACATATATGACGGGGATGTTTACAGACTGCAATAATTTGGGAAGTCTCGATGTGAGTCATTTCAACACATCCAAGGTAACCTCCATGTCGTATATGTTTTCTGGTTGCAATAGTTTGACAAGCCTCGATGTCAGTCATTTCGATATGAGCAACGTACGGTCAGCCCCTTTGCTTTTTACCGATTGCAGCAGCCTTCGCGACCTCTACATCCCAGCTTCCTTGCCCGAATTGGAAGAGTGGGGATGCTTGAATGTGGGATTAAAGTCCTCTCCTTGCTTCCTTCACGCCCCGAAGGGTTTCGATTTCGGTTTCACTCCGCCTGCCAACAGCGCCTTCTATTGGAAGGGCGGATGGTTCATCTTGTCAGAAGTCTATGATGTCTTTGCCATAGGCGACGTCAACCACGACGGGCAGGTGAACATCACCGACGTCACCCTCATGGTGGACCATGTGCTGGGGGGCCAGCCTAAGGTCTTCTATGAGGAGAACGCCGATATGAACAATGACGGACAGACCAACATCACCGATGTCACCCTCCTCGTGAAAGCCACGCTGGGGACATAGGCATTAACATCAACTACTCCTTCATTAACCAACTTATGAGAAAATATATCATCCTTATCGCAGCAATGGCACTTCTCATCGCCCAAGAGATGCCGGCACAACCCATCAATAGTGCGAAAGCATTGCAAAACGCCCGGGACTTCCTCCAAGCCAAGGGCATCAACATAAAATCAAAAAGCATAAGACGGGCACCCTCGACAAAAGACACCGAAGAGCTGTCGCCCTATTATGTCTTCAACCTCGGCGACAACGAAGGGTTTGTCATCGCATCGGGCGACGACCGGGCATACCCCGTCCTCGGTTATTCCGACAAAGGCTGCTTGGACCTCGACAACCTACCTGACAACGTGAAATATTGGCTCGACGGCTACAAATTGCGCATCGAGGCACTGAAAGGATTGAAAACGACGAGGGCAGGTGTAATGGCAAGACCCATGCAAGTGCCATCCGCCGTGGTGGAGCCTATGCTGACTTCGAAATGGGACCAAGGTTCGCCATTCAACTTGTCATGTCCCCTTAACCAAGACGGCAGAAGGTGTATCACGGGCTGTGTCGCCACCGCTATGGCACAGGTGATGTACTACCATCGCAGGCACTCCACTCGCCAGGTGATGGAGGATATTCCAGGATACTACTCTAACTGGTTTGGTCGTGATTCAATACATGTGAAATCCGTGCCCAAAGGAGCCGTCATCGACTGGGACAACATGCTGGATGAATATGTCGGCAACAACTACACTGATGAACAGGCGATGGCGGTGGCCAACCTGATGCTTTATTGTGGGACATCTGTATATATGATATATGGAACTTATGCATCTGGTGCAAGTTTATCGGAAGTCGTTCCCGCCCTTGTCCGATATTTTGACTACGATGAAGATGTCACGGAAAAGGGGCGCGGCAACTATTCCGATGCAGCATGGGAACGCATGGTGTTTGGAGAATTGGCCAAGGGCAATCCTGTTGTTTATAGTGGTATTGATGATCATGAAGAAGGCCATGCCTTTGTCGTTGACGGTTGTGATGCTGATGGATATGTCCACGTCAACTGGGGTTGGGGAGGAGATAGTGACGGCTATTTCCTACTTACCACCGATGGATACGATGAGGCGTTGGATGGCTATTCGGAAGGCCATCATGCTATCATTGGAGCCGTTCCCAACGGTGCCATGCCCCGCCTGACCACCCAAAACATCACATTGAAGAGCGCGGAAACGGTCGAGGGGCTTTCCTCGACGACCACCTTTCCCGTGGCTTTCACCATGACCGTGACCAACCTGACAGAATCACAAAACTCATTCAAGCAGGCCGTTGGACTCTACCAAAACGGCCAATTGCAAAGCGTGGTGACAACCCTTGACGACATTTCCATTATGGCGGTGAACGGCAGCAAGACGGTCAACGTGTCCCTCGACATCGACGCCACACTGGCCGATGGCGTTTATCAGTTGATTCCACTCAGCCGGTCTTTTGATGGAAGCAAATGGCGCAAGAACGGCAACTATGACCAAATCCTAACCCTGGCCATTCACAATGACAATGTCAAAATCGTGGTGGGCATACCTGAAGTGGAAGGCGACATCATCACTTTCGCCGACGTGGAGGTAAAACGACTGTGCGTGAAGAACTGGGACATCAACGGCGACGGAGAACTGAGCAAGCAAGAGGCGGCAGCCGTGACCAGTCTGAAAAATGTTTTCCGGTCAAATTGGGACATCGCCTCCTTCGACGAACTGCAATATTTCACGGGGTTGACAGCAATTGACAATTCTGCTTTCTATAAGAGCTACCTTTACACTGTCATCATCCCTCCCAACGTAGTGACCATCGGGGAAAATGCATTCTATGGAACAGACCTGAAACGCATCACCATTCCTGCTGCCGTAAAGGAAATAGGAAAAAATGCCTTTAATCATACCACTTCTCTTATAGACATCCAAGTGGAGGCCGGCAACACTTGTTACGATTCCCGAAACAATTGCCATGCCCTTATGGAAACTGCCACCAACACCTTGCTGACGGGGTGCAAGAACACCGTCATCCCTGATGGCACCAAGGCGATAGGAGAAGGTGCTTTTGAAACATGCTCCGGGTTGACCACCATTTCAATTCCCAACAGTGTCACGTCCATCGGTGCTTACGCTTTCCAAGGATGTTACTACTTGCCCTCAGTCACTATTCCCGAAAGTGTGACCGCCATCGGCGAAAAGGCTTTCTTCCAATGCAATTCACTGAAATCCATCACCATCCCCAAGAGCATACGCACACTCGCAGGAAGTGCGTTCAGTTATTGCAAGAACCTGACATCCATACGTGTGGATGCCGACAATCCATATTATGATTCCCGTGGCAACTGCAATGCGGTGATGGAGAAGGCGACCAACAAACTGGTGACAGGATGCCAGAACACCGTCATCCCCCAAAGCACGGAGAGCATTGGCGATTATGCTTTTTATGGCTGTAGCTACAAGCCATCGGTTGTCATTCCACCAAAAGTCACCGAAATAGGCAACTATGCTTTTACCTATTGTAAAAATATTTGCAGGGTTGAGTTGCCGGAAGGGTTGAAAACCATTGGCGAAGAGGCATTCTACAATCTACATGAGCTGACTACGATGATCCTGCCGTCCACCGTCACGGCTGTCGGCAAAAGTGCTTTCTACGGGTGTAATAATCTTGCCAGCGTGGAAGCGAGGATGGCCACCCCCATAAACATTGAAACTGCCACCTTTACATCACAAAACATCGCCACGCTGTATGTGCCACAGGGAAGTGCGTCTCGCTATCAGTCGGCGGATGGGTGGAAAAAGTTCAAGAAGATAGTCGAAGGCTCCATTCCCCATCGCGACATCATCGACTTTGCCGACATGGATGTGAAGAAAATTTGTATCAATCATTGGGACAAGGACGGAGACCGCGAACTGACCAAGGAGGAGGCTGCGGCGGTGAAGGACTTAGGGTCGGCATTCAGGCAATACAGCCCTCGTGAGGTTGAGGAGGAAGGGGAATATAATCCTTATCACCCACGTTCTTTCGACGAACTGCAATATTTTACTGGGCTAACCTCCATCGGAAACAGTGCGTTTTATTATTCGGATTCCCTGAGGCATGTCACCCTGCCGCCTCAAGTGCAAACCATCGGAGATGAAGCATTCTATATGTGTGAAAAATTGCAAGCCATCGACCTTCCCGATGGAGTGACCAAGATAGGCAACTGGGCTTTCTGTGGATGTAAAAGCCTGACTTCCTTGGCCATACCGGAAGGGGTGAAGGTGATAGACTGGGAGGCTTTTGAATATTGTTCCGGCCTGGTTTCTGTATCTTTGCCTGAAAGCCTGACCTCCTTGGGAGAATATGCATTCTATGACTGCAATGCCCTGACCGACGTGGTGGTGAAGCGCTCGGAACCGCTACCCATTGACAAATGGACTTTCAGCAACTACGCCAATGCCACGCTCTACGTCCCCACGGGAAGCCGCAGCGCCTATATGGCCGCCGAAAACTGGAAGCTCTTCGGCAAGATTGTGGAATTGTCGGGGGTATTAGGCGATGTCAACAACGACGGGCAGGTGAACATCACCGATGTGACCTTCCTCGTGAATCATGTCCTGGGCAATGCTGGTGAAGGTTTCATCATCGGAATAGCCGACATAAACGAAGATAGGCAAATCAACGTGACCGATGTGACTGCGTTGGTCAACATCGTCCTCAACAATACACAAGCCCCCCAATCCTGTCTCGCCTGCCGCGACGACGACCACCCGCACCTCATCGACCTCGGACTGCCGTCCGGCACCAAATGGGCCTGCTGCAACGTGGGGTCAACCACCCCGGAAGGATATGGCGGTTACTATGCCTGGGGAGAGACGGAGGAGAAGTCTGATTATCAAAGTTGGAGCAACTACTCCCATTACGACGGCACCTGGGAAACATGCCATGACCTTGGCGATATTGCCGGCACCCCATACGACGTGGCACACGTCAAATGGGGTGGCAAATGGCAAATGCCTACAAAGGAACAATTCAAGGAATTGGCTGAGCAATGCACCTACACAAAGGAATCTGTTGGTGCTTGGTTCGAAGGCCCGAATGGCGGCAAGATCTTCATGGCTTCGGCAGGTTGTAAAGGCGATGCGTATAAGCCTGACGTAAATGCCGTCTATTGGTCCTCCACACCGGATTCAGGGATTTCGTTACGTGCCTGCAGCTTTGGCTTCTATGGTTCTACCGTGTACCCTAACGTCTCCGATGTTCGCCGGATTGGTCTCCCCGTCCGGCCAGTATGGGTCGGTCGTTAGTAGTCAAGCCTTTAGTTGTTAGACTTTAGACGTTAGTTGTTAGGCAAACCGTTTTTGAAGCATTAGACCCACTAAAAACCTTTAATAATGAAAAACGTATTGTTAACAATAAGTTTGCTGTTAGCCTTTATGACGGCAATGGCAGCACCCATCACCACAGAAAAGGCCAAGGAGAATGCTCATGCATTCCTTACATCGGGGAATAAACAGCATGTGAAGGGCAACCGAACACTTTCACTTGTCTACACCCGTAACGACACCAAGGGGTTGAAAGCACCCTTGTTCCACGTGTTTAACATCGGCGATGGCAACGGATTTATTATCGCCTCCGCCGATGATGTGGCCGTCCCCGTCCTCGGCTACTGTGACAACGGGGTGTTCGACCCGAGCAATCTTCCCGTCAACATGCAGGCGTGGCTCGACGGCTACAGCGAGGAAATCAGCAAGGCGTGTGAAAGTGGAATCATCCCAAAAGAGGATATACCTGCCCATGCTTCGAGGAAGAAAATCAATCCCATGATCAAATCGACCTGGGACCAACATAGTCCCTATAACGACTTATGCGTCTTTGATGACACCCGTTGCGTGACTGGCTGTGTAGCCACCGCGATGGCGCAAGTCATGTATTACTGGGCCACGACGGGAATCGACGGTAAGAAATTCAGGTGTGGCTCCACCGCCCTTCCTTCTTATACTACTAAAACAAATGGTTATTTTGTCAACGCTCTCGATGCCCTGACCTCGTTCGACTGGGATTCCATGACCGATGGAGAACCCACCAAGACGAAAGGCAAGACAGCCGTGGCGCAGTTGATGCGCTATTGTGGACAAGCCGTGAAGATGGACTACGAGGAGGATGGCTCTGGCGCTTCCTTGGTGGACGCGGCAAAAGCGTTGCAAATCAATTTCGACTACAATTGGAGCATGCAAGTCACATGTTCGGAAGACATGACGGAACAGGAATGGCAGGAACTGGTTTACAATGAGTTGGCAGAAGGAAAGCCTTTCTTTATGTCGGGCTTGGGAACAGGAGGCCACGCCTTCATCTGCGACGGATACGACCCTTCGTCGGGGCAGTTTCATTTCAACTGGGGATGGGGAGGTAACCATGACGGTTGGTTCACCATGACTTCCTTGAGGCCGGGCGTATACGATTTCTCCTCGACGGAATGGGGCATAAAGGGCATCCAACCATTCAGCAACAGCTCCTATGCAATGCTTTCATCCGATGGGAAGACACTTTCATTTTATTGTGATAACAAGAGGAAGGAACGTTCGGGAACGCAATATCGTCTGAGTGATTACTATCCAGAATGGCATAACTCCAATACCAAATATATTGAGCATGTGGTCTTCGACAGCAGTTTTTCCGAAGCACGTCCGGTTGCCACTTCTTTTTGGTTTGATGGAATGAAACAGTTGAAAGACATCACCGGCCTGTCCTATCTCAACACTTCTGAAGTCACCACCATGTGGAGCATGTTTTATGACTGTGAAAGTCTGGAGAACATTGACGTGAGCCATTTCGACACTTCGAAAGTGCAAAAAATGTATTCTATGTTCAGAAACTGTAAAAGCGTGAAGAGTCTCGATGTGAGTCATTTCAATACGTCGAACGTCACTGATATGTGTAGTATGTTTTATTTTTGCAGCAGCCTGGAGAGTCTTGACGTGAGTCATTTCGACACGTCAAAAGTGACAGACATGAGCTATATGTTCAGTTATAGCAGCAGTCTAAAAGACCTGGATGTGAGTCATTTCGACACTTCCAACGTGTCTGAAATGGGTGTCATGTTCGACTATTGTAAAAGTTTGAAAAGTCTTGACGTGAGCCATTTCAACACGGCGAATGTCACCGATATGCGTGCTATGTTCCGTTCTTGTCGTAGTCTTGAAAGTCTCGATGTGAGCCATTTCAACACTTCCAAGGTGACTGACATGGGTGCTATGTTCTACTATTGCGCAAGTTTGAAAAGTCTTGACGTGAGCCATTTCAACACGGCGAATGTCACCGATATGGGTGCTATGTTCTATACTTGTTGTAGTCTGGAGAGCCTTGATGTGAGTAACTTCAACACGTCAAAAGTTACCAATATGAAAGATATGTTCGATGATTGCAGTAGTTTGGAAAGTCTTGATGTCAGTCATTTCGATATGAGCAATGTGACGGATGCCTCATGGATTTTTGCCTATTGTAACAAACTTCACGACCTTTACATCACGGCTTCCTTGCCTGATTTGAACGAGGGGGGATGCATTGGAGTGGGTAAGCAGTCCTCTCCTTGTATCCTTCACGCCCCAAAGGGTTTCGATTTCGGTTTCACACCACCTGCCAACGAGGCATTCAAATGGAAGAGTGGTTGGTTCATCTTGTCAGAAGTCTACGATGACTTCACCATAGGCGACGTGAACCACGACGGTCAGGTCAACATCACAGACGTCACCCTCATGGTGGACTATGTGCTGGGTGGCCAGCCGAACATCTTCTACGAGGAGAACGCCGACATGAACGATGACGGAGAAATCAACATCACCGACGTCACCCTCCTCGTGAAAGCCACGTTGGGGACATAGACAGTCTAGGTTATATGTTCACTCTCAACAGCCTAAAACCATTTTAAATGACAAAAACTAAAACCTACATTGATAATGAAACACGTATTTTTGACACTAAGCATCCTGTTGGCCTGCATAGTGGCACAGGCCACACCCGTCACCGAGGCGGAAGCAAGGTCCAACGTATGGCAATTCCTCAACAGCAAGGGGAAGCAGAAAATCAAGGGGGCGCGGTCGCTCACCCTGGCGCACACCATCTATAAAGGCGGCGAGAGCCAGGCCGACAGCTCCCCCATGCTCTATGTCTTCAATGTCAATGGAGACCAAGGCTTCGTGGTGGCCTCCGCCGACGACGTAGCCCTGCCCATCCTGGCTTACGGCAACGAAGGAGGGTTCTCTCAGGGCGAGATTCCCGACAACGTGCAGGCTTGGCTCCAAGGCTACGCCGACCAGATAGCTGCGGGCCAAGCCTGTGGCACTTCTCTGCAAAGAGTGGCGCAGCCTTCCCAATCCCCCTGGAAATGCGAGAGCCAAACCAAGGCAAGAGCCATCAATGCCAATGCAAGAAGGTACATCTGGCCTTTGTTGACCACATATTGGGACCAAGGATTCCCTTACAATCTGCAATGTGTTTTCGATGGTACGGAATGTCTGACAGGCTGTGTTGCAACAGCGATGGCCCAATTGCTCTATTATTGGGCCACCGTAGGGAATGATGGACAGACATTTCGTGGTGGCTGCACTTCGATCATAGGATATGCCAACAACGACTTCGACGTGCCTCCCCTTGATGCCATCGACTCTTTCGATTGGGACAATATGCGGACAGACTATATGGACTCCGAAGAAGGAAACGTAGGAGAAGCAGAAGCGGCTGTCGCACAATTGATGAGGTATTGTGGACAAGCAGCAAACATGTCTTATGGAACTCATAGGTCAGGGGCACTGGATTCAGATGCTGCGGATGCATTGTTCTGCCATTTCCACTGTTTTTCCAATTTGCAATTGATTCATAATGACGATATGTCTGATGCGGAATGGGAAAGTCTGATTTACAATGAATTGGCAAATGGCAGACCCGTATATATGAGTGGTTGGGGCACAGACGGGCATGCTTTCGTGTGTGATGGTTATGATTCAGAAGAGAATACTTTCCATTTCAATTGGGGATGGGGTGGTGGCAGTGATGGATATTACGCCATGAACGCCCTCATATTAGGAAAAATGATAATTGGCGATGAGGTGTTATATACGGATGACTTTAGTAATCACAAAAGCGCCATCATCAACGTCAATCCCTTGGATTCCGAACCAGAACCGACAAGATATGTTGTCTTGTCGGATGACAGTACGACGATGACAGTATATTACGATAGTGAATATGGCGTGCGCAAGGAGCATTTGCTGAGTCTGTTTGAAGTCAATTATATGGATTGGCACTTGAAAAAAAATATGACTTTGAAAATCGACAAGTCATTCGCCGATTATCATCCTACAGACGTCGATTGGTTCAATTATTATAACTGCGAGGTATCTGAAATCGTCGGTCTCCAATATTTTAATACGGACAGGTTGACCGGCATGTCTTACATGTTCTCAGGTGCTAATGTGACATCGCTTGACGTGAGTTCGTTCGACACTTCCAACGTCAAGGATATGAGTTCTATGTTTAGTAATTGCGAATATCTTGAGTGTCTTGACCTGCATACGTTCGACACTTCCAATGTCAATAATATGAGCAAGATGTTTTCCGGATGCGATAGTTTTGAAAGTCTTGACTTGAGTTCGTTCGACACTTCCAATGTAAAAGATGTGTCAGAAATGTTTTGGGGATGCAGAAATCTCGAAAGTCTTGACCTTAGCCCGTTGGATTTTTCTTCGGTCACCTGCTCCAATGAGATGTTTGACTATTGTCCCAGACTCAATTTCATCGGCATTCCCGCCACGGCTGCCAATTTGGCCGACGATGCTTTCATTCATGTGGGCAGCAGTGAGCCATGCCTGATCAGCGCACCCGACGACTTTGACTTTGGCGTGGACACCTCAGGAGACAGCTTCATGTGGAAGGGTGGTTGTTTCAAACTCTACCGCCCCAGCCATATCTTACTTGGCGATGTCAACCACGATGGAGAAGTGACCATTGTCGATGTCACCTTGATGGTGAATTACACGCTGACCCATGGTGGCGAGAATTTCTATTTTGAAAATGCCGACATGAATCATGACAACGTAGTCACGGTAACCGACATCAACAAGGTGGTGGATTTGATTCTGAAAACGAATGTGATGCCATGACATGCTGATTCCATAGATGTTGGAGAAGGGTTCCAACTCCTCTTCAACGAGAGAGACAAACGTTTTTGAAACCACAATGATTACCATCCCCCCCTGGACATCTATTTGGCGTATACGTAGAGATGGATGATCGAGACAATCTTCTAGCCACAGAGGAGTCCAAGGATTTTACATCCCTACTTTTCTGTTTCCAAGTGTTTTATTTGCAAGAATGACATTTTTGCATTATCTTTGCTCGCAAAGAACGAGAACGATGGAAAAAATCAAGCTGCTGCCCTACGGCATCTCCGACTTCCGCCAGGTAAGGAAGGAGGGAAAATATTTTGTGGACAAGACCAAGTTCATCCCCGTGATGGAGGAGACAGACAACTTCCTCTTCCTCATCCGTCCGCGCCGCTTCGGCAAGAGCGTGTTCCTGAGCATGCTCCGAGCCTACTACGACATCAACGAAAAGGACAAGTTCCAGGAGGAGTTCGCCGGGCTGTGGATTGCCGACCACCCCACCGAGTGGAGGGG
>JAFWSS010000192.1 GCA_017524385.1 Prevotella sp. | reverse complement strand
AATCATTCGTTCAAGACTCGTTGGATGGCAATTCTCTAATTCTCTAATTCGTGATAAAGAAAAACTTGAAAACTTGACAGAAAAATCTAATCATACGCAAATGCACGACTATGACGACAAATCCCGGATTAGAGAATTGAATAATTATTCGTTCAAGACTCGTTGGATGGCAATTCTCTAATTCTCTAATTCGTGATAAAGAAAAACTTGAAAACTTGACAGAAAAATCTAATCATACGCAAATACACGACTATGACAACAACTGAATTCCAACAAGCCATCAAGGCGGGCATCCCCGACACGCTCCCTCCTGCAAAGGCATACGACCCCAACATCAACCACGCCCCCAAGCGCAAGGACATCCTCAGCGACGAGGAGAAACGACTCGCCTTGCGCAACGCACTGCGCTACATCCCCGAACACCTCCACGCCACCCTGGCAGGGGAGTTCGCCGCCGAGTTGCACCAATACGGGCGCATCTATATGTACCGCTATCGTCCCGAATACGACATCCACGCCCGTCCGATCGATGAATATCCTTGTCGCTCACGACAGGCTGCCGCCATCATGCTGATGATACAAAACAACCTCGACCCGAAAGTGGCACAGCACCCTCACGAACTCATCATCTACGGTGGCAACGGTGCCATCTTCCAAAACTGGGCGCAATACCGCCTGACGATGCGATACCTGAGCGAGATGACCGACGACCAGACGCTGGTGATGTATTCCGGCCATCCCCTCGGACTGTTCCCCTCGCATCCTGACGCCCCACGCGTGGTGGTGACCAACGGCATGGTGATTCCAAACTACTCCAAACCCGACGACTGGGAGCGCCTGAACGCACTCGGCGTGAGCCAATACGGACAGATGACCGCGGGTTCATACATGTACATCGGACCGCAAGGCATCGTCCACGGCACCACCATCACCGTGCTCAATGCCGCACGCCGCCGTTTCCGTCCCGGACAGACCGACACCCACGGGATGTTGTTCGTCTCGGCGGGACTTGGTGGAATGTCGGGCGCCCAACCCAAGGCCGGAAACATCGCCGGCGTGGTCAGCGTGGTGGCGGAAATCAATCCAAAGGCCGCCATGAAACGCTATGAACAAGGGTGGGTGGACGAAGTGCACGACAACCTCGACGAACTCATCCCCGCCATCCGCGAGGCCGTCGCCGGGAAAAAGACCGTGTCGATGGCTTATCTGGGCAACGTGGTGGACCTGTGGGAGCGTCTTGCCAAGGAAGATGTCGATGTGGACCTCGGCAGCGACCAGACCTCCCTCCACAACCCATGGGCCGGAGGATACTATCCCGTCGGCCTGACGATGGAGGAGTCGAAACGGATGATGGCGGAAGAGCCTGAGCGATTCAAGGAACATGTGCGAGCCTCCCTCCGCAGGCAAGTGGCCGCCATCAACCAACTCGCCTCACGGGGCATGTATTTCTTCGACTACGGCAACGCCTTCCTGCTTGAGGCCAGTCGCGCCGGGGCCGACGTGGTGCTTCCCGACGGGCGCTTCCGCTATCCGTCCTATGTGCAGGACATCATGGGACCCTTGTTCTTCGACTACGGCTTCGGACCCTTCCGATGGGTATGCACCTCCTGTTCGCCCGACGACCTCGCACTCACCGACCAACTCGCCGGCGACGCCTTGGAGAAGTTGCGCGCCACCGCACCCGAAGACATCAGGGGACAACTCGACGACAACATACACTGGATACGCGAGGCGGGACGCAACCACCTCGTGGTGGGGTCGCAAGCCCGCATCCTCTATGCCGACGCGCAAGGACGCACGGCCATCGCCTTGGCCTTCAACGATGCCATCCGCGACGGCAGGCTCACCGCACCCGTCGTCCTGGGGCGCGACCACCACGACGTGTCGGGCACCGACTCCCCCTATCGGGAGACGAGCAACATCTACGACGGTTCGCAGCACTGTGCCGACATGGCTGTGCAAAACGTCATCGGCGATGCCTTCAGGGGCGCCACCTGGGTGTCGTTGCACAATGGCGGCGGCGTAGGGTGGGGCGAAGTCATCAACGGTGGCTTCGGAATGGTCATCGACGGCAGCGAGGAGAGCGAGCGACACATCAAGGAGATGCTCCTCTGGGATGTGAACAACGGCATTGCGCGACGCAGTTGGGCTCGCAACCAAGGCAGCATGGACGCCATCCGCAGAGAGATGGAACGGACGCCAGGGTTGACTGTCACCCTGCCTCATCTGGCCGACGACCAACTCATCGCATCCGCCCTTTGTCCCACACAAAAACCTTGAGAAGATGATACACAAGATAAGTGCCGAACATCTGAGCCAGGACCTCATCGACGAGATCATCACCAAAGGCTACAAGTTGGAACTGAGTGACGACTCCCGTGCACGCATCCTGCGTTGCCGGGAGTACCTCGAGAAGAAGATAGCGGAAGCCGACACCCCCATCTATGGTGTCACCACCGGCTTCGGGTCGTTGTGCGACATCAACATCGACGCCGACCAGATGGCGGAGTTGCAGGTCAACCTCATCATGTCGCACGCCTGCGGCATCGGCAACCGACTGCCTAACGAAGTGGTGAAAATCATGCTGCTGCTCAAGGTGCAATCGCTGAGTTACGGCCATTCCGGCTGCAAACTCGACACGGTGGAGCGCCTCGTGGATTTCTTCAACAACGATGTCTATCCCATCGTTTATGAGCAAGGGTCGGTGGGGGCATCTGGCGACCTCGTACCTCTCGCGCACCTCAGCCTTCCGCTCCTGGGCCTCGGCGAAGTGGAATACCAAGGCGAGCGGATGAGTGGTGAAGAGTTGCTCTACAGGATGGGGTGGCAACCCATCCGACTTGGGTCGAAAGAAGGGCTGGCCTTGCTCAACGGCACACAGAACATGAGTGCGCTGGCCGTATGGTCGCTCATCAAGGCCAAGCGAATCGTCGCCTGGGCCGACACGATAGCCGCGATGTCATTGGAAGCCTTCGACGGAAGGACAGAACCTTTCAACGTCGCCGTCCATTGGGTGCGTGCACATAGGGGACAGTTGGCCACCGCCGTCAAGATGAACGAGTTGTTGCGTGACAGCGAGATGGCACGACAACCGAAGACCAATGTACAAGACCCCTATTCCTTCCGTTGCATTCCTCAGGTGCATGGTGCGGTGAAGGACACCCTTTCCTATGTGAAAGGCATCATCTATATCGAAATCAACGCTGCCACCGACAATCCCACCATCTGCCCGGAGGAAGACCTCATCATCTCTGCCGGCAACTTCCACGGCGAACCCATCGCATTGCCCATGGACTTCCTCTGCATCGCCATGAGCGAGTTGGGCAACATCTCCGAGCGACGCACCTACAAACTGGTATCAGGAAAGCGCGGACTGCCCAGTTTCCTCGTGGCGGAACCGGGACTGAACAGCGGTTTCATGATTGCCCAATACACGGCGGCTTCCATCGTCAGTCAAAGCAAGACCCTCTGCATGCCTTCGTCGGCAGACAGCATACCCACTTCGCAGGGACAGGAAGACCACGTGAGCATGGGTGCAAATGCAGGAACAAAACTCCTCCGCATCACCGACAACACCGAGCGCGTGCTTGCCATCGAACTGTTTACTGCCGCACAGGCACTCGACTTCAGGCGTCCGCTGCGCTCCTCATCCATACTGGAGCGACTACACGCAGCCTATCGGGAAAGGGTGCCGTTCATCACCCACGACGTGGTGATGTATCCATACATCGCAGAGACCGTCCGCTTCATGAGGGAGTATGGGGAGGAGTAATCAGAGTAATTCGGAATAATCAGAGTAATCGGAATAATCAGAGTAATTCGGAATAATCAGAGTAATCACAGAAACCATCCTGCAATGAAAACCTTGATTCATAACATCGGGATGCTGGCTGGCATCCACCCCGTCGAGACACGTCGCCTTCAAGGCGGCGAGATGGGAGAGATGGGCGTCATCGATGATGCCTGGCTGCTCATCGACGACGACCGCATCGCCTCCTTCGGGAAGATGAAAGACATCGGCAAACTGTCAATAGGGGAGGAGACTGCCATCGATGTCGAAGGCGGGACGGTGTTGCCTTGCTGGTGCGACCCACACACGCATCTTGTTTATCCCGGCAGCCGCGAGGGGGAGTTTGTAGATAAGATACGCGGCCTCTCCTATGCAGAGATTGCCCGCCGTGGAGGTGGCATCCTCAACTCCGCCGACCGCCTCCATGCCATGAGTGAGGACGAATTGTTTTCCGACTCAATGCAACGTCTCGAGGAATTGGTCGCCACCGGCACGGGGTGCGTGGAAATCAAGAGCGGCTACGGGCTCAACACCGCCGACGAACTGAAGATGCTGCGCGTGGTGAAGCGCTTGCAGCAGAGTTCACCACTGAAAATTGTCAGCACCTTCCTCGGAGCGCATGCGGTAGGGAGGAACTATGCCGGCAGGCAAGGCGACTATGTGGACTTGGTCATCGACGAGATGATTCCCGCCGTGGCAAAAGAGGGGCTGGCAGATTATGTCGACGTGTTCTGCGACGACGGTTTCTTCACCCCTGAAGAAACGGAACGCATCCTGCTAGCCGGCGCCCGACATGGAATGCGTCCCAAAATCCATGCTTGCGAACTGGCTTCTTCCGGCGGTGTCAGAGTCGGTGTGGAGCACCTGGCACTCTCCATCGACCATTTGGAGAACGCCAGCGACGAGGACCTACAAATGTTGGCAGGCACCGGCACCATGGCCACCCTGTTGCCCGGCACCTCCTTCTTCCTCAACATGCCATACGCCAGAGCCCGCCATATGATAGACTGTGGATTGGGCATCGCACTCGCATCTGACTGCAACCCGGGCAGCACGCCCTCGTCGGATATGAAGTTCGTGGTTTCACTGGCCTGCATCAAGATGAGGCTCACACCCGTAGAGGCCATCAACGCCGCAACACTGAATGCCGCATACGCCATGGGGCTGGAAAAAGACTACGGCTCCATCGCCGTGGGCAAGAAAGCCAACTTGCAAATCCTGAACCCCATCCCCTCCCTCGACTACATCCCCTACGCCTACACCCGCCGCTTGGTCAAAAGGATGGTGCTGGAAGGAAGGATGATATAAGAGCCCTAGGAAAACTAGTATCCCTAGGAAAACTAGACCCTCTAAGACTACCAGCAAAGCAAAAACTTCGTCTTTTGCTTTGCATTGTATTCGGCTTTCACTACCTTTGCCAAAAGGCGAAGGTAGGATGCGCCTCAACAATGAAAGCAAAAACTTCGTCTTTTGCTTTGCATTGTATTCGGCTTTCACTACCTTTGCACCCATAAAAACATCAAGCGATATGGAAATGGACAACCTCAAGAAAGACTTCGCCCGGCGACTACTGGGCATCAAGGCCATCAAACTCCAACCCAACAATCCCTTCACTTGGGCATCGGGATGGAAGTCACCCTTCTACTGCGACAACCGCAAGACTCTCTCATACCCTGAGTTGCGCAACTATGTGAAGTTGGAACTCACCCACGCCATCCTGGAACATTTCCCCGAAGTGGAAGCCATCGCCGGGGTGGCTACAGGAGCAATCCCGCAAGGCGCACTCGTGGCCGACGCGCTCTGTCTGCCCTTCGTATATATCCGCAACAAGCCCAAGGATCACGGACTGGAGAACCTTATCGAAGGTGAACTGCGTCCCAACGCAAAGGTGGTGGTGGTGGAAGACCTGGTGTCCACGGGTGGAAGCAGTCTCAAGGCTGTGGAAGCCATCCGAAAGAACGCCTGCGAGGTCATCGGCATGGTGGCTTCCTACACCTATGGCTTCCCCGTGGCCGAGGAGGCCTTCCGTGCTGCCAACGTGCAGCTGATCACCCTCACCGACTATGACCACGTGGTGGCCACGGCGCTCGAGACGGGCTACATCGCTGAAAACGACATCCAGCTCCTCAACGAGTGGAGGAAAGACCCCGCCAACTGGATGAAATGACCTAAGACACGGACCCCTGTCACGGGGCTCCTGTCATCAGTCCCTGCCCCCTTTGCCGCGACTGTCGCGGTCTCATCATCAATATCACAGCAACCACATCCCTACACCGACATGGAATCGAAATTTGAAAGCAGCATACGGGAGATACCCTACTCGCAAGAAGCCGTCTATCGCCGCTTGAGCGACCTCGCCTTGAGCGAGGAGGTGCGCAACCAACTCCCAGAAGACAAGCGTGAGGACATCATCTTTGAGAATGACACCATCACGATGAACGTACCCCCCGTGGGAAAAATCTCCATTGCCATCTGCGGGCGCGAGGAACCCAAGACCATCAAATACAAGACGGTGACCTCGCCACTGCCCTTCAACCTTTGGGTGCAACTGCTTCCCACCTCCGACACCTCGTGCAAGATGCGCCTCACCATCAAGGCCGACCTCAACCCCTTTGTCAAGGGTATGATATCCAAACCGCTACAAATCGGATTGGAGAAACTGGCCGACGCCATCGCCGCAGGCACTTACGAATAACCCACCAGAAACCTCACTCTTGACATATGGCAAGCAAACTTTGGGAGAAAGATTTCGAGGTGAACAGCGAGATTGAACGTTTCACCGTGGGACGCGACCGTGAGATGGACCTCTTCCTAGCACGCTATGACGTGTTGGGCTCGATGGCTCATATCACCATGCTGGAGTCCATCGGTCTGCTCACTGTCGACGAACTGGCAGTGCTGCTGCGTGAATTGAAAGACATCTACAAACTCTGCGAGCGCGGGGAGTTTGTCATCGAGGATGGCGTGGAGGACGTTCACTCGCAAGTGGAACTGATGCTCACGCGCCGACTGGGCGACATGGGGAAGAAAATCCACAGTGGACGGTCGCGCAACGACCAGGTGCTCGTCGACCTGAAACTCTTCACCCGCCAGCAACTCAAGGATGTCGCTGAAGAGGTGAAAGTCCTTTTCGATGAACTGATTGCCAAGAGCAACCATTACAAGGACGTGCTGATGCCGGGCTACACCCATCTCCAAGTGGCCATGCCCAGCAGTTTCGGACTGTGGTTCGGTGCCTATGCAGAGAGCCTGACCGACGATATGCTCTTCCTCCAAGCCGCCTACCGCATGACCAACCGCAACCCCTTGGGCAGCGCGGCTGGATATGGCAGTTCGTTCCCACTCGACCGTTCGATGACCACACGTCTGCTGGGTTTCGACTCAATGGACTACAACGTGGTCTATGCACAGATGGGACGTGGGAAAATGGAGCGCAACGTGGCTTTCGCCATCGCCACCATCGCCGGCACGCTGGCCAAACTAGCCTTCGATGCATGCCTCTTCAACAGCCAGAACTTCTCTTTCGTACACCTGCCCAAGGAATGCACCACGGGAAGCAGCATCATGCCCCACAAGAAGAACCCCGACGTGTTCGAACTCATCCGTGCCAAGAGCAACAAGTTGCAAGGACTGCCCACACAGGTGACTCTCATCATGAACAATCTGCCGTGTGGTTACTTCCGCGACTTGCAAATCATCAAGGAGGTGTTCCTCCCCGCCTTCGACGAACTGAAGGACTGCCTCCGCATGACGGCATACATCATCAACCGCATGGAGGTGGACGAGCACATCCTCGACAACCCGCTCTACGACCCCATCTTCTCTGTCGAAGAGGTCAACCGCCTCGCAGCCAATGGGATGCCGTTCCGCGACGCCTACAAGAAAGTGGGACTCGACATCGAGGCGGGACGATTCGTGGCCGACAAGGACATCCACCACACCCACGAGGGCAGCATCGGCAACCTGTGCAACGACCGCATCGAGCAACTGATGAAGGAGACACTCGAAGGATTCCATTTCGAGCGCATGGTCGAGGCTGAAAAGGCATTGCTCGCATGAGAAACATACTCCACTACTGCCGTCCATGGGTCTTGGCGGCCTTCACCGCCTTGGCTGTCCTCACCTCCTGTGGGGACTCCGAGAATGAGTATACCACGAAGACTTGCTATTTCATCTTCGACAACTCTGTGCATAACGATGCCACCTTGGCCAGTGCGATGAATCCTTCCGCACCCGGCATTTTCTGTCAGGTGACGATGGCGATGCGCAGCGGTGCCACCTATTACGACTTCGCCAACAACGCAGGGGTGAAAAGCAGTACGATACAGAACGCCGTCGATACACGACGCACACTCATCCTCGGATACAACAACGGCATCATCGTGGGCTATGGCGCTCTCGACATCCCCGCCACCTTCTACGCCTATGACAGGGAATGCCCCAACTGTTTCGACCCCAATGCCATTCCCATGAGGAGCACTCCGCTTGCCATAACCTCCAACGGCATCGCCTCTTGCGCCAAATGCCATCGCAAATATGACATGAACAACAACGGATTCATCACCGATGGCGAAAACGGCAAGCGACTCACTAGATACCGCGCCACCACCACCGGACCTTTCGGCGTGCTGGTGGTGAATTGACCGCATAGTAGAGACGGGATTTTTCCCGTCTTTTTTTCTTCACTTTTTTTGCTGAATAAACACGATTTTCCCATATTTGACCACGATTAAAGTGCTTTTAATCATATTCACCCTTTTCAACGTTTTCATATTTGGCTTTTTATTGCTAACTTTGCCTCTGAAAAACAAGGTTTTTAGATTCAAGACCAATTTTCAACCTCACCAAAACAAACAAGACCGTCGACGACAACACCAAAACATCAATTATATGAAACACCTCTCTACTTTGTTGCTGCCATTTCTCATGGCATTTGCAACGACCTCCATCGTCTGGGCCAACCCCATCGACGAGGCCACTGCCCGGCAAAACGCCCGGCAATTCATCAGCCAAGGCACGATGCGTCGTGCGAAAGGCAACATGCCCTTCCACACAGCATTCACCATCAACCGCTCCGTCAAGGGTGCATTGAACAGGCCGATGGTCTATGCCTTCAACATCGGCGACGACGGGGGCTTCATCATCGCCTCTGGCGACGACGCCGCAGAACCCATCCTCGGCTACGGCGAGGGACGCCTCGACATCGACGATCTCCCCTGCAACATGCTTGCCTTCCTCGAAGGATATGCCGACGAAATAGCATGGGCGCAGGAGCATGGCTTGGGCAAACCCGCCAGCAAGGCGCAAAGAGCCATGGCAAAAACAGACATTGCGAACATGGTGACCTGCAAATGGGCACAAGAAGCTCCCTACTACAACAATTGTCCCAAATACAATAGCAAAAGGTGCCTCACTGGATGCGTAGCCACCGCCATGGCACAAGTGATGTATTATTGGGGGAAGACAGGGCGCAACGGTGAGACATTCCGACACGGCTGCACCGCTCTCGATGCATACACCACCGAAAGCCATTCCATATCGCTCGCAGCATTGGATAGCATCGCCGCATTCGACTGGGACAACCTTATCAACAGTTATTCCGGCAGTCCATCAACGGCACAAAAGAATGCCGTGGCACAATTGATGCGCTACTGTGGACAGTCCGTGGAGATGGATTACGACCCTAGTGGCTCGGGAGCCATGACTTCCATCATACCCGAAGTGCTCGTAGGCAATTTCGGTTATGACAAGAGCGCCCATTACATCGAGCGAAGCCACAAGACATACGCGGAATGGGAGGACATCATCTACGCCGAGTTGGCTGAGGGAAGACCGGTCATCATCGATGGCACCAACAGCAAGGGCACTAGCGGCCACGCCTTCATCTGCACGGGATATCAGGCAAGCACCAACAAATTCTACATCAATTGGGGATGGGCCGGGAAATCCAATGCCTATTATGCCCTCACGTCACTGATCGACACCGAGTACAAAGGCAACTACACCTATCGGAGCGCAGCTGTGATAGGCATACAGCCCCCTACGGATGAACCTGTCATCCACGACTACGACATGCCTGAAATAGAATACCTTTACCTTCATAGCTCACGAACGCTGGATCGCACGGCACGCGCCAGCGACAGTGAGACCTTCGTCGAGATGGAGAGCATCGTCTTTGGCAGCGAAGATGATGCCGCCTGGGACTATGGCATTGGGGTCATCAATGCTGAAGGCCAAGTCGTCGAGGTGAAAGACCAAAGGGAGGATGTAGAGCTGTATGCCAATTTCATCAATTACAAATTCCACCTTGGCGGCGAACTTCCCTATGGCACTTACAAACTAACCCCCGTCTGCAGAAGACACGGTGAGGAAGAATGGCGGCCGATGTACAACAGCAACTCCTTTTTCGTGAAAGCCGAGGTGGAGGAGACCAAGATCACACTCACGCCGTCTGTCGACATCCGGGTGACGAAAGTAGCCAGCAGCGGTTCGAAAAAACCCTATACAAACAAGGTCACCATTGCCAACGACGGATGCCTGGAAACGTTCGGACTCTTTCATTTCAAGGCAAACACCACCGACATTCCTTTCGAAGCGCGCATCAATCCTGGTGCCTCTTCAACAATCACATTGCCCTATACGGCCAAGAAAGTCTCTTCGATGACGCAAGCGCTTACCATCAACGATTTTGGCTTCACTCGGTTCTACACCAATGTCGCCGAGGCCAACTACGGAGAGGTTGACCATGAAATCTATCTGGACAATTACGTCGACGAAAGCAACAATCTTTACGGTGACACCGTCAAGGTGCGCCTGCATTTGATCAACAAGGCGAACAAGACGTACAATCAGACGGTGAAGGCGATCATCAATGAATCATATGGGTCGGAGGTTGCCTCGCAGTCCAAGCAGGTTCAGATACCCTCACATGGGGCGGAGACACTGGAGTTTGACTTCACAGGTCTGAATGACGGCACACGCTATGCCGTGACGCTTCAATTCAAGCACTTGGACCATTGGGGAGAAGAAATGCTGACAGAAGAGGACTTGTACATCGGCAATTCCTCTTACGTCACGTTGGTCAAAGGCATCGTCGTGGTGACACCCGATGGCCAGGAATGCCAGAAGGACAATCGAATCACCTCGCTCACACCTCCCTCCGACGCCCTCTACGTCGATGCACGCTATTCAAACAAACATGCCCAACTGCGGGCGGGCGGCAACGCCAACACCATATACCTCCTTCCGGAAGGCGCCACCATCCCCGACGCCCTCCAGGGGTGCAACGTGGTGGTGGGCGACCATGCCTCGAAAGTCGCCTTGGAGCACGGCCATGGCTTCTGCTCACCCATCGACTTCACCGCCGATGAAATCAGCTACACCAGGACATTCGACACCGGACATAACAACAAGACAAACGAGGGGTGGAGCACCATCTCACTGCCCTTTGCCGTGGAGAGCGACAACGTGAGCATCGACGGGGAGAGCACGACATGGTTCCAGACGGACGATGACCACGGCAGGAAGTTCTGGCTCCATGACTTCGCCTCTGAGGAAGACCAGGTGGTGACCTTCGGCTACACCTCACAGATGGAGGCCTACAAGCCCTACCTCATCGCCGTGCCGGATGACACCTGGGGGACAGCCTACGACCTTCGCAACAAGGCCATCACCTTCACCGGTTACAACGCCTTGGTGCGTGGTGGAGAGCAGAAGGCCGTAACCGACAATGGCGGCAAATACGACTTCATCGGCCGCCCGAGTGGCGCCACACGCTCCTACATCTATGACTTGAACGAGGCAGGCAACACCTTTGCCTTTGTGAACACCGGCGTGGAGATAGAGCCTTTCACCGCTTACTTCGTAGGCTACTACGACAACGGAGATGCCATCAACTTCCGCTTCAACGAGGGGCTCGCCACACCCCGGCCACCAATTGCCCATTTGATTGGCGATGCCAATGGCGATGGAGAGGTGACTGTCGCTGATGTCACGGTGACTGTTGACTACATCCTTGGACGCGAGGTGGAGGAATTCTTTTTCGAGAATGCCGACGCTTTTGAAGACGGTGTCATCAATGTCACAGACGTCACGGCCATCGTTTCCATCATCCTGGGACAATGAGACATACATGTTGTAATGCTTATATCCCTTCATATATCGGGATGTTGGCCTTTGGAGACGGGAAAAATCCCGTCTCCACTTATTGTACGCCGCAGGTGTCTGGCGTGAACACCAGGGTGGTGTCCGCACCCATGATGGTCACTCTGGCATGTTCCGGTTTGGGACTGACACCTTCGTCGAGAAATGTGTGACGGAGTGCATCGGCATCGGGATAACCGCGCACCAGCCCCGTGATGGTGTAACTGGTGACATATGTGCGTTGCCCGCTGTCGCCGATGCCCCAACAGAGTTCGTAGTAGCCGTCGCCTTTCTCCACGATGCCGCAACGCCCGGTCTTTTCCTTCTTGCTGCGGCCGACTTTCCATGCCCCGATGTTTTCATACTGGCGTTTGCTCTCATCGCTGACGGTGAGGTCTTTGACCGTGCTAGGACTCATGTTGTTCAGTCCGATGTAACACTCTGTGCCATTGTCGTCGATGGTCATCTGTCTCGTCTCGGTGATGCGTGCGTCACCGTTCTTACTCAGTTCCACGCGGATGTCGAGGTCGTGCAAACGTGGTTGTGCATAAATCATTGTCGATAATGCCAAAAGCAGCAGCGACAAGGTGATGCGTATTGTTCCTTTTGTCTTCTTCATTTCTATTTGCTATGATGATGCAAAGATATGCTATTCTTCTCAAATGGCAATGACAATAGATGAGAAATCCGAACCGATTCCCCATTTCAACCATTTCCAATCTTCTGGCAACCCAAGCAATACGACAGGACAGCACGGCACGAAAAAGTTTGATTTTTTTTGCACTTCACTCAAATTGCGCTATCTTTGCATTTTGGAAACACGCTTCGTCCACATGGTGGTTCCCACCGACGTGGCGCAACCTTCCTGACATCAACGCCCCTGCCCCATGACCCACAGGTTCACCTTCTTCGTCATGCTCATCGTGATAGTCACCTTGCTGCCCGAGGTGGTGATTTGTTGTGGCTATCTCCCGTCCTGGCCCGCCTGGGCGCAATGGGCATACGCGCTCACCATCGCATGGGGGGTGTTCTCCGTCGTTGTGATGCATACATGGATGTTGGGCCATGTGCGGTCGATACGCTTTTTCTTCGCCACCTTCCTCCTGCTCACCACGCCGAAACTGCTGTTCGCCATCTTCGCACCGCCACTGGGAGCCGTCGTCGGTCTCGTTGCAGGAGCGCTGTTCTTCCTGGCTGCCCTATATGGCTTTCTCTGGGGGTGGTGCCGGCTCGTGACAACTCGCGTGGAATGTGTCTCGCCATCACTGCCGACGGCCTTCGACGGCTACCGCATCGTGCAGTTGTCAGACCTGCATCTTGGGTCGCTGGCAAAGCATCCCGACTTCATCAGACGCATCGTGGAAACCGTCAACGCGGAGCACCCCGACCTCATCGTATTCACAGGAGACCTGGTGAACCACACCGTGTGTGAGGCCGCACCTTTTGCCGACACGTTATCGCGCTTGTCGGCTCCCGATGGCGTATTGTCCATCCTCGGCAACCACGATGAGCTGGGTGCGAAGTACGCTGAGGATATGCAGCCCGTGCATGAAAAAATGGGGTGGCGCTTGCTGATGAACGAGCATGTGATGATTGACAGAGGAGCCGACAGCATAGCCGTCGTGGGTGTGGAGACTACCAGTCCGCCGCCCTTCAAGTCCACCGGCGACCTTGGAAAGGCCATGCAGGGGATTCCCGCCGGCACATGGACGATGCTTCTGAGCCACGACCCTTCGCATTGGCGCAAGGAGGTGCTTGCCACGACCGACATCCCGCTGACGCTCTCCGGACACACCCACGGCGCCCATCTGAGAATGTTGGGATGGTCGCCGGCCAGGCTGATGTATCGTGAATGGGCCGGCACTTACCATGAGGGCGAACGCATGCTCCACGTGTCGCTTGGCATCTGCGGCACTGTGGTCTTCCGGCTGGGTGCCTGGCCCGAAGTAAACGTCATCACACTAAAAAACAAAGGAGGAAACAGGAGGTCCTAGGATATCCTAAGACCTCCTGTTTCCTCCTATCGCATCCTGTTTCCTCCTTTCAAAAATCAAAATGTCACCTTGGCCCCGTCGGCAGTGACCTCGATGGTGACGGGTGCGCCCATGACAAGTGGCATGTTGGGCAATTCGTGTCCGGCGGGGAAGCCACAAACCACGGGGATGTCGTATTTGGAGAAATAGGTGGAGAACATCTGTTCCACGCTGTCGTAGGCGATGTCGCGCTTGCAGTCGCTGAAGTAGCCGAGGATGACGCCCTTGCAACGTTCCATGACACCATTGAGGATGAGCATGTTCAAGAGGCGGTCGAGGTTGTGGAAGCTTTCACCCACCTCTTCGATGAAAAGGATGAATTCCTCGTCACCCTGGAAGTAGTCCACCTTGGAACCCATCAGAGGGAAGAACGTGCAGAGGTTGCCGCCCACGAGTTTGCCCGTGGCCTTGCCTTGCTGGTTGCAGGGATGGGCTGGCAGCGTGTATTGCGGCATCTTGCCAAAGAGCAAGTCTTTGAGGGTAAGTGTGGACTCGTCTTTCCCCTCACCGTTGGCGATATAGCGGCTCATGTTGCCATGGATGCTCATCACGCCCGATGAGACCTCCATGGCGTGCAGCGTGGTGATGTCGCTGAAACCTATCATCCATTTGGGATGAGAGGCCAGCTCCTCCTTGGTGATGAATGGGATCATCTGGATGGTGCTGTATCCCCCACGGTTGCAGAGGATGGCTTTCACTTCGGGGTCGTGGAGCGCCCATTTGAGGTCGGCGAGGCGTTCCTCGAAGGTCCCGGCATAGTTGATGCCCGACTTCTTCCCCACGTTGGGGCCGATGACGGGAACGAGCCCCCATTCCCGAAGTATGTTGGCGGCCTTGTAAGCATATTCCGTGTCGAGGAAGTAGGATGGCGAGATGATGGCCACCTTGTCACCTCTTTTCAGGAAGGCGGGAGCCTTGCAGGAGGTCTTTTTCGAAGGTTGTCCTGATACTTGCATGTCGTTGTCGTTTTCTGGCATTGCCGCTTTCGTCACAGTAGCGTGGCAGCAGAACATGGCGGCCATCAGCCATAAGATTGTTTTTTTCATTGTTGTTATTTTTATAATCGGAGTAATCGGAGTTTTTCGGAGTAATCGGAATAATCGGAGTTTTTCGGAATAATCGGAGTCGTCGGAATAATCGGAGTCGTCGGAGGAATCGACATTTGTTTTGTTATTGGCATCGTCGCCTACGGTAGTATTGTCTTTAACTTCTTTAACTTCTCTAACTTCTCTAACTTCTTCAATTTCTTCAACTTCTCTAACTTCTTCAACTTCTCTAACTTCTTCAATTTCTTCAATTTCTCTACCTTCTTCTTCTTCATTCCAAATGAATGTCAGGCCCGGGGTTGTTGAAGCCGATATCGTCTTTCCCAATCAGTCCACGTCCTTCCAGGTGGTTGTTCTTGAGTGTGTATCCGTCGGTGGCGGCATCGAGGTAGATGGGGAAGCACCTGTCGTTGGTGGCATATGGTGCCGGCGTGTGAGGGGAGATGACGTTTCCCTCCATCACCGAGCCCGGTTGGCAGGAGAGGGTGTAGATGGCTCCGACGTCGTAGAGTTGGCGGGCGTAGTTCTTCACCGTGTTGCCTCTGATGACATTGCCTTCCATCCCCGTCTTTTCCGGTGTCCATCCCCATCCTACGCAGATGCCGGAATAATTGACTCCGTCCACCACGTTGCACTCGATGCTCACATTGCTCACATACCCGCATCCGATGGCCACGGCCCCCCAGTCCTCAATGGTGGCGTTCTCTATCCGGTTGTTGGTGATGGCCAGATGGCGGCACTGCCGGGCGAGTAGGGGATAAGGGCGATGCACCTCCCTCGGACTCTCCGCGAAGGAACCTGCGAGGATGGCCGTCCCTCCGATGTCGCGGAACGTGCAGTTGTCCACCCGGCATTGGTCTATGCCGTATGTGAAGTCGAGGGCGGTGGAGGCGAGGTTGATGAAGAAGCATCCCTCCACGCTCACCTGTCGCGCCCATGAGATGCTCACTGCCGCCACCGGTCGTTCTATCCACGCTTGGTTTTCGAGTGTGGGCGCCCAGGGCAGGCCTTCTTGCTTGAGTTTGTAGGCGTCGATGATGGGGAATCCGCCTTGCAGGGTGACATGGCCTTGATGGAGGGGGCGGTTCCAACAGGTGTTCTCGAAGGTGAGGTTGCTTAGCGTCAGGTGTGTCACGGGTTGCTCTTCCGTCCCGGCTACGACGACGAGTTGCTCTATGCCGTCCCTCTGTTCGGTGGTGCGTAGCAGGAAGGCGCTGTTGCCTTTCTCGCCATCTACCACGGGTTGAGGCCAAGGGTGCTCGAACTCCAATTTGCTCTCCGGCTCGAGGAAGGAGACTTCTGTCACTGTTCCCCTGGCCTTCATTTCTCGCACCCGGAGGATGGCGATGGCCCATCGTTGTTGCAGCACCATCTCCAATCCTTTCGATTCCAACACCTCTTGTGGCGGCGTGGGGATGGTGATGATGCGCCGCTCTTTGTCGAAATCTACGATTCTCTCCATCCCTTTCTTGGGGAAGAGTTGGGTGTGGCGTTGTGGAATGTCGCCGCAGAGCACGGCGCCATCCTCCCCGACGATGAGGGTGGGAGAGGCGTCGGTGCCGCTGTCCTCGGGGCGTAAGAACAACGGCTGCACCATATGGTGCCTGCCGGCCTTGACGATGATGCGGATGCCGTCCTTGCATCGAGGGTCTCCTGTACGCCTCCATTCCCTGGCTTGTCGAAGTGCGTCATGCAGGTTGTCGTCGGGTCCAACCACGATGTCACCTGCCGACTGTGCCTTGCTGCACGGGGCGACTGCGAGTAAAAGGGCCAACAAGATGGCGATTTCCAAGCGTACCTTCATCATTTCGATGGCGTTAAGACTTTTCTTGATATGGGTGGGGTGAAAAACAATGGCGTTTTGGGTGCAAGCGGTTTGGCTTCATGACTGTCTCTCACAATTTGTCTTACAAAGATAACCATCTTTCCGTACAATAGTTGTGCAAGGAAGCATATTTAACGATTTTTGCATCTTATTTGGAGACAAGTAACTGTTTTGCAAATGTTTTTTTAACATACGCTCGACTTTGTCGCTTGGCTCGTACAAGTATTTTTTATGGATTGCTGCACAAAAAAATGGCTGCAAGTAGTACTGGCAGCCATTGTCTTCGTGCGTTTTCTCCTTCTTGAACGTGTGGAGTTCTTAATTGTTTGTTATTCAAGTGGATGTCCGCGTCACCCAGCCTGGGGCAGGCAGTCGGGCAACAAGGAATGGGTGAGGAAAGATTAGAACTTGTAGCGCAAACCGCCGCAGAGTGTTCCCTTCTCACCAAGGCCCAACTCGACGAAGCCGCGAAGCTTGCCACCAAACTCAGCGCCCAAGGCCGTGGCCTGGAACATGAATGAGGTCAAATGCTCGTCTTCAACGTTTGTTTTTGGTTCCTTCAGGTCATCGTTTGCTTTGAGGGAGAGGAACATCACACCGGCAGAGAGGCCTGAATACATGCCCCAATTCTTCTTGCGCAGCCAATTGAACTTCACAGAGGGCATGATGGTGAAGAAGGACTCTTTAAATTCCTTTTGCTTGGTTTTCTCGTTCTCTGCCTCGCAACCGGCAAACACTGCCACTCCACCTACAGCCACTACAGGAGAGATGTGGTAATAGTATTCTACGCCTGCAGGACCCCACCAGGAACTTTGGTCGCCTGCTGCTGCGGAAAACATGGAAGAATAGACTGAGAGGATGTTGGATGCCGATTCTATGCCATAGAATGCTCCGACCTCATGTCTCTGTTCATCTTGTGCATTCACACTCGCTGCAGCCATCATGGCTGCAGCCACCATTACTAAAAGCTTTTTCATCATTTGTCTTTTGTTGATATTATCGTATATGTTTATCTTCATCTCATATGATGAGGCTTCTGGGACGTGGGATGCAGGAAGCATTGAAACTGTTGCACCATAAGTGATGGGGTGTATTCATTTTGATTGCAAAATTAGGAAAAAATCCTAGTATGTAAGTCAGTGGGAAGTAAAAACTTTACGTTGCCTTCCGTTTCAAACAAATTTGAGGTTACATCGGGGGTGCTGCATTCAAAAATGCAAGAAAAGAGGTCGATGTGTATGATTGCCATGAAATTATTCATAAATAATTACTCATAGATATGCAAAATCGAGGTGAATTACTTAAGTTTCGGAAGTTCGGTTATATTGGCATTCAATTACTTACAGTAGCTTCATTTAAAAAATGTATGGATAATCAAATGATGATTCCATCAAAACACCTCCATTTGCGAGGATTTTTTACTTCATACTTGATTT
>JAFWSS010000191.1 GCA_017524385.1 Prevotella sp. | reverse complement strand
TATGCGCACACACCTTTTGCTCGGGGATATGCGCACACACCTTTTGCTCATGGGATGCTCACTCGGAGTGCAACATCCCCGCACCTGTAGGGTCAGGTCTTGTGCCTGACCGCAAGGGGTCAGGGGTGGGGTCTGTAACTTCAACGCCAAGAGACCGTGTCCACACCCAGAGGCTGAAAACGTCTATTTGAAAAACGCAAGAATAACCTTTGGGTCAAATACCCCACCCCTACCCCTCCCCTCAAGGGGCGGGGATATGCACACACACCTTTTGCTCACGACAAAATACCCTGCCCCTCCCCTCAAGGGCCTCAAGGGGCGGGGATATGCGCGCAGGTAGAAAATTGATGACTAATTCGTGGAAATTCGTGTTGCCCCTGTTTTTTTTCGGACCATAAAAACGGAGTGGTCGGACAATTCCGACCACTCCGATTTTTCCGATTATGCGTCAGTCAGGCTTTATTTGCCCAACCTGGCCTCCACCACGTTGACCACGTAGTCGCCGAGTTTCTCACATTCACTGACGATATCGGTGAACATGGTACCCATGGCATAGTCATACTGATGCTCGTTGACAGAAGTGATGTTCTCCTTCTTCAACTGGTCACGCATGGAATTGATTTCGATTTCTATGCGCAAGGTGTCGTCAAGGTTGACATCCTCACGCCTCGAATTCATCACGTTGTCCATCTGCACGAGAGACTTGTCGGTGACCTCCATCATCTTGTGTATTTCATCCTTCAGGTGCTCGGGGAAATCCTTCCCCGACTCATGGAGACGGTTGATGGAGCGCCCGAGGTTGTAACAAGCGTCGCCGATGCTCTCGATTTCGCTGATTTGCCTGAGCATGGACCGTATCTTCTGCTTCGTCTCATCACTCAGGTGCGCGTTGCTCACCTCTTCGAGATATTTGGCAATCTCTATCTCCATGTTGTCGGAGATGTCCTCATATTTCTTGATGCGCTCGAAGAGTTTGCCGAATTTCTCGTCATCATGCTCTTCCAGGAGCTCTCTCACCATCCCGAACATGCGGTGCATCCTCGTGGCGAAGTGTGTGATTTCCTTCTGAGCCTGCAGCACTGCGATTTCCGGAGTTTTCATCAGGCCGGCTCCGATGTACTTCAGTTTCAGCGGCTCGTCCTCCTCGTTTACAGCCTTCTTCTTCCCCTTGATGACAGCGCACACGATTTTCTCGATTTGCGGTATGAACCATATGAGGATGAAGGTGTTGGCCACGTTGAAACAGGTGTGGAATGTGGCGAGCACGACGCTCAGTTTTGCTGCGTTGGCCAGGAAGGCTTCATTGCCTACCACCTCTTTCACCATGGTGGTGTCGTAGCCCACCAGCGAGCACACCCAGTCGATGAAGGGGTGTAGTATGATGAGTATCCAGCACACGCCGAAGAGGTTGAAGAACATGTGCGACAACGCAGTCCTCCTCGCCTGCGTGGAAGCCGTCATGGCCGCCAGGTTTGAGGTGACGGTGGTGCCGATGTTCTCACCCATGACCAATGCTATGCCTTGGTAGATGGGCAGTGCACCGCTGGAGCACAAGATCATGGTGATGGCCATCACCGCCGCCGACGACTGCACGCACATGGTGAGAATGCTACCAATGAGCAGGAAGATGAGCGTGGTGGAGAAGCTGGCGGGGTCGAAAGCGGAGAAGAAATTGAGGATGGCGGGTTGCTCACCCAGTTTCATGGCCTCTCCTGTGTCGCGCAGCGTACCGAGTCCGAGCAAGAGGAAGGCGAGTCCGAAGAGGAAGCCACCCACGTTCTCGTGCTTCTTGCGGTAGATGAGCAGGAGCGCGACGACGAACACGGGCCACACGAAGTCGGAGATTTTGAACGCCACTCCCACGGTCATAATCCACGCGGTGAGCGTCGTTCCGATGTTGGCCCCCATGATGACACTGATGGCCTGTGCCAGGGAGAGCAATTCTGCATTGACGAAGGATACCGTCATCACCGTCGTTGCGGTGGAACTTTGCACAGCCGCCGTGACGAGCACGCCGGTGAGCATGCCTGTGAAGCGGTTGGTTGTCATGCGGCCGAGGATATGCCTCAGCTGCGGTCCTGCCATTTTCTGCAAGGAGTCGCTCATGGTCTTCATGCCGAAGACGAGGAGTGCGAGCGACCCGAGCAGTCGGAGAACCATTATGATGATGCTTTGGTTTTCCATATTCAGAAATATGTTGATGGAAAGATGAAATCAAGCATTAGCCACGTCTTTAGAACCTGATGACCATGAAGGCCTTGCTTGGCACGCTCACGGAAAGCACGTCCTTGTTGCCCTGCAGGTTGACGGTGGTCGGCTTGATGGTTTCAGGCCTGCCCACGAGGTTCTCCATGTCGAGGTTTCCTGTGAGTATGGTGCCCTTTGCCTGGCCGATGCTCTTGAGTCCCTTGAAGGTGATTTCCACCTGCTGGCTGTTGTCGGCGGAGTTGGCGATTTTCACGATATACTCCTTGGTGTCCTTGTCATAGACGGCAGAAGCATAGAGTCCGTCCTTCCCCTCCACGGGTTTCTTGTCCTCGGTGAGGCTGAGCACGTTGGTTCCCTTGTTGGTGCCATAGAGCATCTGCACATACCAGTTGGGGGTGCGGGCGGAAGTGAGGTTGTCAAACCAGATGAGGTCGGGTTTCCACTGCCATCCCTCGACGTGAGCGAAGAGTGGTGCATAGGTGGCTTGGTATACCACGTCGGCGTTGCGCTCCAGACCCGTCATAAAAGCGGCCTCGGAGAGAGCGGCCTCCCAGTTGTTCACCTCGCGTGCTCCCCTGCCATGGGCGGCGTATTCCCCGGCGAAGACCTTTGGCCCCTTGCGGTCGTAGTTGTCATAGCGTCCGGCATTCTCGAAGAACCACTGCGGCGGCTTGTAGTAATGCTCGTCCACGAGGTCCACCTTGAGCCGTTTCATCTCCTTCCATCCATAGTCGAAGTCTTTGCCTTCAGCCAATGGGCCGCTGCTGCCGCAGATGAGCATCTTGGGATATTTGCTCCTGATGGCGTTGACAAAGAGTTCGAGGCGTTCCGGGTAGAGTTCGCCCCACTGCTCGTTGCCCACGCCGATTTGCTTGAGGTTGAAGGGAGCGGGATGGCCCATGTCGGCCCTCAGTTTTCCCCATTTGGTGTCGGTGCCACCGTTGGCAAACTCGATGAGGTCGAGTGCGTCGTCGATGTAGGGTTGCATCTGGTCGAGTGCCACGTGTGCCTTGATGTCGTCGTTCTGATACTGGCAGGCCAGTCCGCAACTGACGACGGGGAGGGGTTCTGCGCCGATTTTCTCGGAGAGGAGGAAGAACTCATAGAATCCCATGCCGTAGGTTTGGAAATAGTTGGGATACATGCGGTGCGGGAAGGTGTAGTTCCACCTGTTTTCGTTGAGGGGTCTGTTCTCCACCTGTCCGACGGAGTTTTTCCACTGGTACCTTGTGGCGAGGTCGGTGCCCTCCACGATGCATCCGCCGGGGAAGCGGAAGATGCCGGGGTGCAGGTCCTCGAGGTCCTTGACGAGGTCGGCCCTCAGCCCGTTCCAGTTGTCGGATGGGAAGAGCGACACGTGGTCGAGGTCCACGCCTTCTGCCGACTCGAGGAAGATGCGCATCAGTCCCTTGGGGTCGGTGATGTTCGGCGTGATGGAGCAGGTGTATTTCTTCCAATCCCTGCTGTCGATGGTGATTTTCTCATCTTTGATGATGCCGTTGCGCGAGTTGACGAGTTCCACCCTGATTCTTGCGGGTTTGCTTCCTGCGTCGTGGAGTCTGGCATAGACGGAGAAGTCATACCTGAGGTCTTTCTTGAATCCCATGCCGAAGAACCCCCTGTTCTCTATTCCAGAGCGCTTGTGTGCGTGCTTGGGGTCGGTGATGGCCACATAGTGTGGGTTGTTGGGGAAGGCGGGACGGTCGTCACGCAGTTCCACGTTTCCGAAGACGTCCCATCCCATGAGGCGGCTTGGAAACTCGAAGGATCTGTTTTGCACCATTTCGGCATATAGTCCTCCGTCGGCTCCGAAGTTGATGTCCTCGAAGAAGATGCCATACATGGTGGGTTGTATGACTGCCCCCGGCTTTTTGGTTTGCACGAGGAGTTTTCTTTGTGCGTTGGCAGGCAGTGCCAAGGCTGCTGTCAGGGCCAGGATGGCCAGGAATTGGAGTTTTCTCATTGTCCTATTTGTTTTTGGTGTGTTCTATTGGTTCTTTGCTACTATGATGAGGTTTATTTTTGTGGTGTGATGGAGAAGGAGAAGGTCTTGTCGCCATAGTTCACCCTGTAAGGCTTGAGGGCTTCGGCGTTGCCGCTCCAGGAGTCCACGCCTCCCACTCCGGTGTGCTCGCCGTCGAGGAAGAGGTTGGTGTATTTCGACTTAGGCATCTGTGGCGAGTGCCTCTGTTTCTTGTCATTGCCTTCGTCGAGCGTCTCGATGTCATAGTGCAGCGCACTGGCATAGAAAGGCATGTAGGCTTGCACCAATATGCCGTTTCCAGAAGCATCCTTTTGGCGCCACCAGCGAATGTCGCTCTTGGTGCCAGTCTCTTGCGGTCTGACATACGGGTAGAATTGCTCGTCGGCCGTCTGCTCATAGATGCCGATGCGCTGCGAGAACTTGCGGTCGGCATAGTTCTCCACCGGTCCTCTGCCGTAATATGCGCTTTGGTCGAAGCCGTAGGGCATCTGCATGACCATTCCGAAGCGGAACATGTTGCTCACCTCCGCACCCTCTTGTGCGTCGAGTGTCTCGGTGACCGTGATTTTGCCTTGTGCATCCACGAGGTAGTTGAGTTTGAGGGTGGCCTTCACCTCGGGCATGTCATAGACGGCTGTCACGAGCACGTCCTTGCTCGTCAGTCTGCCGTGCGGGGTGGTGACCTTGGCGGTCGTCAGGCTTTGGAGGTTCATCTGCGGGTTTCTCCAAGCGGCGTATCTGTGCTGGAGCCTGGCTCCCATGTCGTTGTCGGTGACGGCTCTCCAGAAGATGGGTTTGAGCGTGCCGCCATCACCCAGGAGGCTGCGTCCTCCCACCTTGTAGGTAGTGAGCAGTCCCGAAGCCTTGTCGAATGCCATCTCCACCTTGTCGTTGGAGAGTGTGAGCACGGGCGACTTCTTGTCGTTCTTGACCTTTAGTTTTCCTGTCAAGGGGAAGACGTCCTCTGTCAGGATGATGTCCTCTTTCAGCCTGAGTTGGTCGTATGCGATGGTCTGTCCTGCCTCCATGAGCGGCTCTGCGGTTTTCAACTTGAAATCGATGTTGAGCATTGGCTCGTCTTCGTAAACTGCGGTGAGGTCTACGGGTATGAGATACTCCTTGCGCTCGTGTGGCGGTATGTCGAGGTTGTCGATGGACCCCTTCCTGCTCACCTTTCCTCCGACGAGGAGTGTCCATTCCATCCTGACGTTGGAGATGTCGCGGAAGAAGAACTCGTTTCTCACCCTCACCTTGGTCTGCCCGTTCTCTGTTCCTACCAGTGTGGCCCAGATGTTCTGGTAGTAGTATCCTACCTCGTACATGTGGGGGTTGGGCACTCGGTCGGGACTGATGAGTCCGTTGCAGTTGAAGTTGTTGTCGCTGGCGTCGTAGTTGTTGTAGTCGCCGCCGTAGGTGTATATTTTCCTTCCCTGTGCGTCGGTGCCGTGCAGGGCCTGGTCGACGAAGTCCCAGATGAACCCGCCTTGGAACTTGGAATAGCGCCTCACGAGGTCCCAATATTCCTTGAACCCGCCGCAGGAGTTGCCCATGGCGTGGCTGTACTCGCACTGTATGAGTGGTTTCTGGTCTTCGGGCCTTTCGCTCTTGGCATAGCGCTCGCACCATTCCTGGCTGGCATACATCGGGCATCTGATGTCGGTGTTTCTCCCGCTTCCTGCTTGTTCGAAGTGCACGGGCCGGCTGGTGTCCTGGCTCTTGATCCAGTCGTATGCGGCATCGAAGTTGGGGCCGTTGACGGTCTCGTTGCCCATCGACCAGATGATGACGCTTGGGTGGTTGAAATTGACGCAGACGTTATGCTGGTTGCGCTGCAGTATTTGCAGTGCGAACTGCGGTTTCTTGGCTTCCGAGTCGTCCCTGTATCCGAACCCGTGCGACTCCTGGTTGGCTTCGGCGCAGAGATAGATGCCATATTCGTCGCAGAGGTCATACCACACGGGGTCGTCGGGATAGTGGCATGTGCGCACGGCGTTGATGTTGAAGCGTTTCATGATCTTGATGTCCTCAATCATCCTCTCCCTTGATACCACGTAGCCACCGTCGGGGTCGAGTTCGTGACGGTCGGCTCCCTTGATATATACGGCCTCGTTGTTGACGAGCAACGTGCCGTTGCGAATCTCCACCTTCCTGAATCCCACCTTTTGTGGTATGGCCTCATAGATGGTGTTTCGTGCGTTGGGTGTTGCCGGGCATACGAGGAGAGTATATAAATAAGGTGTCTCCGCCGTCCATTTCCTGGGGTTGCTGAGTTCCAGGGCTGTCTCCACCTTTCCTTCCACGTTGTTGAGTTGCTTCTCTGCCACGCTGTTGCCCTCGGCGTCGAGGAGTTGGAGGCTGAGGTTGCATTTTCCCTTGACCTCCGCGCAGATGTTGAGCACGCCGTCGCGGTAGTTGTTGACGAGGTCGGGCGTCACCCTCACGTCTTCCACGTGGACGTCCTTGTCACGGGAGTAGAGGAAGCAGTCGCGTGCCACGCCTGAGAGTCTCCAGAAGTCCTGGTCCTCGCAGTAGGTGCCGTCGCACCACCTGAAGGTCTGGAATGCGATGAGGTTCCTGCCTTTCTGGAGGTATGGTGTGATGTCGAACTCCGCTGCCATCTTGCTGTCCTCGGTGTATCCGACGAAACTGCCGTTGACCCAGAGATACATGTTAGAGGTGACAGAACCGAAGTAGGCGATGACCTGCCTTCCGTCCCAGGAAGCGGGAATGTCGACAATCTTCCTGTAACTACCCACGTGGTTGTCTTTTGTGGGCACCGATGGTGGTTTGCTGTCGAAATGTCCTCTCCACGGGAATCCGATGTTGACGTATATGGGGTCTCCGTATCCGTTGAGTTCCCACATTCCCGGTATTTTCATCTGTCCCCATCCGGTTGCGCTGTAGTCGGTTTTGTAGAAGTCGGTGGGTCTCTGGTCGGCATTCTCCACCCATTTGAAGTCCCATGTCCCCTCCAGCGACAGGTAGTTGGCAGACACCTTCATGTTGCCTCCCCTTGCCACCTGCGGGTTTTCGTAGGCGAAGAACCAAGTGTGCGGCTTGAATCGGTTGATGTCGTTCACCTGCATGTCGTGCCACTCTGTGAAAGTGGGTTCGTTGTCGGCCAGTGCTGAGACCGGCGCCAAGGCCCAGGCACAGAATGCGAGGGCGGTCAATTGTTTGATCATAATCCCAAATATGTTTTGTTGTTGCTTTAATCTATGTATCCGACATATTCGCATGCGGCGAGCAGGAAGGCTCCCACTCCGAAATTGGCCTGGCTGTTGGCATCCACGACCTGCCCCGGGATGGCTTTCTCGCCGATGGGCTGCACGTATCCCAGTTTCCCGTCTGCCTGCAGCGCTGTTTCGGTGAGATATTTCCATGCCTTTTTGATGACGGGTTTGAACTCCTTCTTGGCGAGGTATCCATGGTTGACCCCCCACAGTATGCCGTAGGTGAAAAACGCCGTGCCGCTGGTTTCGGGCCCTGGAGCCTGCTGCGGGTCCATCATCGAGCGTGTCCAGTATCCTTCTTTCTGCTGCAGCGCCGCCACGGCTTTTGCCAGTCTCACATACTTGTCAACGAAGAACTGCCTGTGCTTGTATTGCTGTGGCATGTCCTGCAGCACCTTGGCCAGTCCGGCGAGCACCCATCCGTCGCCTCGTGCCCAGAAGTCTTTCTTGCCGCTCTCTGTCTTGTGCTTGGGGTAGACATACTTCCCGTCCCTGAAATAGAGCCCTGTCTCCTGGTCGAGCATGATGCTGTCGGTGTAGAGGAGGTTTTCGTAGAGCTTGTCGAGATATCGCTTGTCGCCGGTGAGTTTGTACATCTTCGTCATCACCGGCATCACCATGTAGAGAGCGTCGGCCCACCACCAGTAGTCGTTTGCCTTGGAGCGTGCCTCGTAGCCCATCACCTCTTTCGCCCGTGCCACGCATCGGTCGGGGCCTCCGCTGATGTCCAGGCGTTCCAGTTTGCCGTTGACGGGAGCCATCCTCCCCATGGCCAACTGGTAGATGTCGATGTAGGTTTGGAAGCATATTTGCCAGTCGCCGAAGAGCACGTGGCGCTGGTCCTCGCCATAGTTCTTGTATTCCCATTTGGCGGGGTCGCTTTCTGTCGCCCCGCTCCAGTTGTTGTGCTCCGCCCATCGTATGGAGTAGTCGAGGTAGCGCTTCTCACCGGTGAGCAAGAAGGCTTCCATGTTGCCAGTGTGGTATGCGGCGTTGTCCCAGAAGGAGCGCACCTCGGCCTTGTTGTTGCTTTGCCAGTAGGTGTTCACCTTGTCGATGATGGCGATGACTTTCTTCGCCTTCTTGCCGTGCGTGGCGGCCATCGTGGTGGCACAGCAGAGTGCCAGGATGCATATAGTGACTAGTTTTTTCATTTCAATTTGAACCATCTTTTATATATCCCATTTTTATTCCATCATATATTTACGAATGTCAAGATTTCAATCTCCAATTTTCAATTTTCAATTTTCAATCTTCAATTT
>JAFWSS010000190.1 GCA_017524385.1 Prevotella sp. | reverse complement strand
TTTACACTTGCGAAAGTTGAGTTGAAAATCAGTTGTTGTCTGTCACTTAATCATGAGAACCTTCCCGTTGTAGATGTACAGTCCGGCTTGCGTTGGTTTCTCAGGCAGCAGGATGCCCGAGATGGTGTACCACTTGCCGTCTTGTGGCATCGTGTCGAGTGAGACGAAGTTGATGAGGGTTGGTTCGTTGGGCGTTCCGATCACCTTGTTTGCCTCATAGCGTATGCCGCTTTGCGTCGTGACGACAGGCTCGCCGCCGCGTTCCATCACAAAGTGGATGGTCTCAGCGTTCTGGGTGTCGGTGCCGATGTTCAGGTAGTAGATCTGCTCCTCGTCAGCCACCACTTCATCCATCCGCTCACTGCCGAGGTATGCCACCAGTTTGTCGCCTTCCTTCACTTCAACACCGCTGACGCTCGCCACGATGTTCATGGTCGTGGCAGAGTTCACCGCCCTGCGAGGTGCCATGGCTACATTCTGGTAGCGGCTGTCGGTGTAGTAACTCGGGTAGTAGAACGAGACGCTGTCGGCGGCGAGCCGTCTCAGCATATAGCCCTTGCCAGCCTCCATATACTTCAGGTCACCCTTCCAGATGATGCCGTTGGCAGTCATTGTTGCTACGGCGAACGCATCCTGCGACTTCACCACGTCGCCCTCGCTCGCCTCGTCGGCATAGGCGTTCATGGCTTGTGCCAGCGGCAGGTTGATGTTTTGCGTGTAGCCCAGGCGGTTCCAGTCCTTGTGTACAGTCACAGGGAGGAAATCTGCATTGTATCCTTCAAGGTAGATGGTCTTGTCACTCATCGAATAGACCTGATACATCATGGTGGGGTTGATGTTGATGGGCAGGTCTTCGTCATCCCACTTATAGCCGTGTGGAGCGGTTTTGTCAGGATTGCAGGTGTATTGCTCCGTGGCGGTGCCGTTGACCGTCATGATTTTATCGCCTGCTTCCCAGATGGTGGAACTGTTCAGGAAATCTCCCACAGTGGTGCTTTTATCCGGTATCACGTTGAAACTTACCCAATTCCATCCCTTCTTCAGTTTGATTGTCTGCATATCATAGAACTCATTGACCAAGACGACAGGGTTGCTGGCGCTGCCCACGATGGCATTCTTCTTAAAGGTGAACAGTGCATTTTCTGATTCCTTCAGCGTGTGGATGTTTCCTGTCGATGCGTCGAAGAACTTGAAGTGTAGCGGCTCCTCGTCATTCCCGTAGATGGTCAGGTAGGCAAGTGCCTCGTTGGCATTGGCTGTATTGTCAGCATCGATGTGTGCCACTCCCAGTGTCTCGAGGTTCTCGTTGAACACACCCACGATGTCCTCCGGAGAGTCAGCCACCACACCGTCAACCTTCACTCGCACCATCATCATCATGGTCTGGCTGTTCTGCTTCCGTTTGTTATCGACGACCCACTCAGGCTCATCGCCGCGCACGTTCAGGGTCAACGACAGCGGCTCCGACATGTTGTTGCCGCCAATCAAGTCAATCTGTTCGTTGTACGTACCTATATTAATATAAGGAGAAACCGTGAAGGTGATGGTCTGTTCGCTCAGCGAGTTGATGACGCCGCTGGTTTGCGAAGCGGTGATCCATACGGGCAAGTTCTTCAGTTCGTAACTCTGTCGTTCGCCGCTCAGGTTATAGATGGTTGCCTCAAAGGTCACGCCCTCGCCGTATTTTAGGTTCTTGTTGAATTGAGTCACACTCCATCTCAGCGGATTGCGATAGACATAGACGTTCATCGTGATGGGGCTTGCCATCAAGTTGCCCTGCAAGTCGGGCACTTCCTTCACGGTGAGATAGACATTGGTTTTCTCGATGGTGTAGGGAGCTTCCTTGATGTTCACGAGCAGTTGGTTGTCGTTGGTAACGTAACTGAAATTCAGGTTCTCCAACTGCGTGTTGCTCGCCATTGGTGCATAGATGTTGCGGTCCACGAAGGCGGGGTCGATGCTGCTGATGAGTGTGTCGCGGCGTTCCACGGTGTTTCCCTGGTTGTCCTTGTAGCGTTTAAGGCTGATGCCTGTAGGCTCCAGACGCATGGTGTTGTCGTCCTGCCGCACCGAACGTCCGAAGTCCAGGTAAGCCATGAGCGAACTTTCCGTGCCCATCGGGGTGTGGTAGGCGAACTCGTTGAGGAGTTTCACGGGCAGCACGCTCTCGAACATGCTCACCTCGTCGATGTTGCCGGTCATCACGTCGGTCGGCGTGTTCTTGTCCATGTAGGTGGCACCCAGTGCGATGTGGTCGCCCGAGATGCCTGCCAGTTTGTCGGCTGCAAAGACATCGACCAGGTTCTGGTCAACATAGATGCTTGCCACGTTGCGTGAGCGCGACACCGTCAGGATGAAGTGATGCCACTCGCCGTTGTTGACTAAGGCGTTGGTATTCTTCTGCCAACCTGCTGAGCGCACATAGAGGGCGGAGTTTGCAATGCCGATATTGATTTGGTCGGCAGCTCCCTCGTCGGTGGCAGGACCATTGGAGAAGAGGGTGGCATTATTGTCCGTGGTGCGGAACCAGAACATCAGCGTGTAGTCGTGCAGTTTGGAGCGCATGAACTTGTCAGGCTTCAGGCGCATGCCCTGCTTGCCGTCCAGTTTCATGGAGATGCCCGCAGGGCGTTTCCATGTGGTGCCCGACAGGATAAGGTCGCTGCTGCCAGAGGCGCGGTCATAACTTACCATACCTGTTCCCTCGTTCAGCCGGTAGTAGTCCACGAGCCCGCTCTCGTAGCCCGTCAACTGTTTCTTGCCATATTCATCAAGTTCAGACGATGTCATGGCGCGGTTCCACAGACGGAATTCCAGCATATCGCCCTTGTACATCAGGTTTTCGTCCGAGAAATTGATGCCCAGATACAGGTAGCCGCTGTTCTCGTACTTGCCTGTCAGTTCCTTGCTGCCTATCTTGTTGTTGCCGTCGAAGAACGTGACCGTCATGTCCGTGCCGCTTTGGTCGAGCACGTATGCCACTTCATGCAACAGGTTGTTGAAACTGACGATGCTGTCCGACACAGCGGTCTGGTTGTTCACCTTTGCCATCAAGTGGCGGTCGGCAGTCAGTCCGAACATCACACCATTCTCCAAGCCACCGTGCGAGAACACGACCATATCCCCCTTGTCCGTCGAGGGATTCAGCATCAGATCCACGGTGAAACTCTTGTTTGACAAGTTTCGGCTTCCCTGGGAAAGGGCCATCGACTGATTCCCATCGAAGGTGAGCGATGTCGAGGTGGAAATGTCGTTGTTGGAGGGCGAGCCTAACAGTTCGAAGTTGTTGATCTTGCTCAGGTAGTTGCCCGCAATGGGTTCCGAGAAAGTAATTTTCAGGTCGTCGCCGATGTTCAAGATGCCGTTCACCGGTTCGGGTGTGCCGAAGAGTTCTGGCAGGCGCGTGTCCTTGATTCCCTTCAGCACAGGTGAGGTGCCGGTCAGGAATCCATTGCCGTGACGGCAGTAACTTACTGCCCGCAGGTCATAATACTGCTCCACGGGATCCACCTCGCCGTAGAACTTGGCAATGATGGTTCCGTTGTTAGGAATGGTATCGGTCACGCCGCTCGCCTTTTCCCGCAGTGCGTTGTCGGCGTAGTAGGAGCATACGCTCACCCAATCTTTGTCGCCCTGGGTCGAGAGTTTATACTGCAGTTCGATGTGGTCGAAGCCACGGTCGTTGGTGTTAAAGCCATCGATGCGCACTGGCATATACCACCCCTGTCGTTTACCGTCGTAAGGGCTCTCGGTGTTCATCACCCAGTTGTTGCCGGGAGAACTGATGCTCACCTTGCCCGCAGTGGGCACGAAGTGGGCTGAGAATTTGGTGGAGAAGACGTGGCTGAGATCATTCGGATCCATGATGCACAGGGTCAGGTCGTTGTAGTCGAACTCCGTGCCAGGGTACACCTCTATTTCCTTGGTGTAGACCATGACGTTATTATCCTTGTCGCGGGTGGGGAAGAGCAGGATGGTTATGCCTTGAGAGTTGATAGGTGTTCCTTCCACAAAGACTTTGGCACCGTTGGGGTTGCTGCTTGACGACAGGAAGTAGATGAACCCTTCCCTTTGGGCTTGGTCGGGATAGTCCGTCTCGTTGGCAAAGTGCAGTATGAAGCGTGCCGGCTGGTCGAAAGGCACGTTGTTCTTCACGGGTTCTTCAACCCAGATGCGGGGCTTGTCAATAGGAATGGTCGCCACGTCGATGACTGTGCCAGGCTGGTACCACTTCGTCGTGCGTTCCTCCTCATAGGGTTGGTTGGTCAAACCGCCACGGGTGCGGAAGACGAAACTCGAATATACCCTCTCGTTATAGCCCACGTATGTCAACGGGTTACTGCCCAAACTGCCCGAGCGCACCTTCTCCAGCATCTCGTAAGAGATTTTGTTGTAGGCAGTGGCGGTGGTGTCCACCGTGTAGGCACTGCTCGTGCGGTAGGCATCCACCGTCAGGCTCGACCAGTTAGCCAGTTCCAACGTGAAGCCAAACTTCTTGCTGTTGGTCTTCGACATCGAGTTCTGGTCGTGCACATTCAGAGACATGGCAGGCTTGATTTCCAACTGCAGGTATGTGCCGCCAGTGAGCATCTCCACTTTAGTACCGCTATTGTCGTTAGGATTTTTAGCAGGGTCGTGGTCCACATTTTGCCCGTTGACCTCAAACCAATGCTTGCACGACGCCACAAAAGTCTTCAGCACGCCTATGCCTGCGCCAAGCACCTGGCTCAAGTCGTCGATGCCGGGATAATGCAGATAGCGCGATTCATTGTCGCTCACCGCGAAACTCTCGCTATACTGGACAGACGCGGCACCGCCATCCACCGAGTAGCGCTTCACCAGGTCGTTAGGCGTCACGCTCAGTTTATCCATCTCGTTCTTTGCCAGGAAACCGATCCACCGCTCCACGGTCTTGTTCAGGGCGCTGATGCTGTCACCCGTGTAGATGTTGTTGTCCTTGGGGGATATGATGGTATAATCGAAGCCATAGAGTTCATTGTTCTCATCCACATTGCTGATGTAGGTGGTGTAGCCTTTTTTGTCCGCCAGCTGTTGGGCATATTCGGTGCTGGTGCCCTTGGGCAGCAGCATGGAGTTGCGGAGTTTGATGAGGTCAGGCAGCAGTTCGGTTTCGATGTAGTGTTGCGAGTGGATGAAGGTGCTCTGCAGACGTGGACCGACAGCCATCACTTCGTCGCGGACAAGATAGAGGGGTTTGCCGTCGGGGTCGGTGCCCTGGGCAAGCACCTTCATGGTGCCGGTGGGCACCTTGATGGTGGCTTTGTTGCCTAAAGCGTCCTTTGCCTCGAAACTGCCGCCCTCGTGAGTCCTCAGCAGTTGATAGAGTTTCTCGGGGATGACGCGCACGGCGATGGCATCTTCCACCACCACCTCGTCGGTCATGCCGATGAAGAGGTCTGCTTTCGGACCTATCCACCTCTGGCCTGTGCGGGTCTGGATGCGTTCCGTCACGTCGAAGTTGTAACTGTAAGTCCAACTGGTGCCGAAATTGGTGATGACATCGATGCCAAACACATTCTTCTTGGTGGTCTCTGTGATGGTGCCGGCTTCTGTACCGGGTCCACCAGTCAGAGACGGAGGCACAATAACGGTGCCGTTGTAGATATTGGCATTCTCACCTTTGTTCAGTGCGAACTTGATACCTGCCGAGGCATTCAGGTTGAACGTATAGCCGTAACTCAGTTTGGAACCTTCCTCTATATATGCCGACGAGCCGGTGCCCGGCGGGTCGCGTAGTATCTCGAACAGGTGGGGCACGCCAGCCATCACCTCCTTGTGCCCATCCTTCTTGGGCGTGGATGCCATCACATAGCCGCTCATTTTTTTGCCATTGAGGGGTTTGATGTCGAAGAAACTGTTGTCATACTTCAGGGTAATGGACACGTTCTTCAATGCCGACTTGTCCGTGAGCAGGAAGTTCTTGCTGTCGGGTGTGAAGACATAACTGCCGCCGCCGTTCTCGTCCAGTTCCACCGTTGTCTGCTCGTTCTTGCTCAGCATGGCGTTCTGGATGGTCACGCGCCCGCCGTTCAGGTTGACGATGTCCACCTGGTTGTTCGGCTCGTTGTTCCAATAGTATTTCTCACATGCCTGAAGAATCCATCCGTAA
>JAFWSS010000189.1 GCA_017524385.1 Prevotella sp. | reverse complement strand
GAACACTATAATATTCCGATAATACTTGTAACAATGTTAAGTGATAATGAGAAAAAAGAACTTGAACAAAAGAAAATAATTAAGGATAATTCGGATATTGTTATGGAGATAAAAAGGCAAAAAGATAATTCGCAAATTAAAATAACTAATTCAAAAAATAAAACAGAAATTATTAATTGTAAATTTAATAAAAAGTTATGCGAATTTATTCAAAAAAAGGAGGATAACAATGAATAAAAACAAAAGTTTTTGGAATTTTTTAGATTTAAAAACAACAAAAGAAGTTAAAAAATACATCAATCAAGACAAAGAATTTATTAAGAATACTCAATATAGCAGATTTAATCTTGCTTGTCATTTTTGTAAAAGGAATGAAGAAAATCTCTTTAAATATTTGATTAAAAATAACATTTGCAAAGTTCCTACAATGAAGGCAAGTTGCGCATCGGCCTCTTGGCGTGGCGACGCTCGGAGGACGTCGCCCCCTAGGATTGCGTCAACGATTTCGGGATGTAGGCGGGGAGAAAATGTAAATATATATTAAAATTTGTGATTATTACTTCAATTTTGATTATTAAAAGTTAAATCCAAGAAAAATATAGAGGGAATGATTGGAGATTAAAAATGTTTTTATAACTTTGCAAAGATTTCGCGATTTTTCGCGGGTAGATTGGAAAGAAAGATCTTATTGTCACTGTAGCGTATTTTGAGCCTTGAAAAAGGCGTAGTTCTAAATCGGAAACCTAAAAATTTATCTCACCCCACTAGGCAACAGGCAAGAAACGTCTGCGGCCAAGACTCGCCACCCCTGCGGCAAAGCAGCGCTCTTTGAAACATTGACACACGACATCGACAGGAAATCAAGCAAGACTTCTCGTGATGAAAGGAAAAAGGTCCCAAAGACATGTGTCTGAAAACACGATGCCGGTTTTTTCGACATCGACTCTCACGCTTGTTCTACGGAACTACTTTGCAATCACTTAGCCATATCGAACCAGAACAAGGCAACATTTGAAAAAAGATGCCTTAAACCCAGGGCAGACCAGGCCCTCCTCTCGACATTCATACGATGTTATCAAAGTTATATTTAACGGTTCATGTATGCCTAAAACTAAAAAGAACATTATCACAAGGGTCCAAACCCCTTACTCGAAAAGTCTTGACGAGAAAATCAAGCATCTGCTCCTCATCAACCCCACACTCGACTTCAAAATCACACTCAGGACCCTCTGCTCCTTGCCCGAACTCAGCGTGAAGGACAAAGAGAATTGGGTTGAGAGTCTTGAAAAACGCCGTAAGAAATTCCTCGAAGGTAGTTTTGCAACAGTTGATGATTCCGAAGAATTTGATGTGGCAAAAACAGTAAAAGACCATATCAAGTGTTGGAACGAGTTTGTGGAACCCATCACCTTGGAAAGTGTGAGAACCATCATCGATGGTAGCGGCCTCGAACTGACAGAAGTGGCAGGAGACCTCATCACACCGAGAGAAATCTTCAACATGCTCAACCAATACCTCATCGGGCAACCAGAGTATGCACAGAAACTTGCACTCTGCTACTACCTTCACTATATGAGGAACCAGAATGAAGGAGAAGAGGTACCAAAGTGCAACCTTCTTGCTTACGGTCCATCGGGCGTGGGAAAGACCTTCGGACCACAAATATTGGCCAAACTCCTTGACTTCCAACTCGAAGTGGTCAACTGCAACAGCCTTGTGCAAGAAGGCATCCGAGGTCCACGCCTCACAGATGCGTTCAGCAACATCTATAACAGAACCCACGATGTGAAGAAGGTTGAAAAAGCAGTTATCCTCTTTGACGAGTTTGACAAACTCTTCCACCCAGGGGAGTTCAACGAGCGTGTCGTCAACGAACTGCTCAACATCATCGACGACAACAACTCCGTTTCCTTTGAGTATGGGTATAATAATACCGTCCGTGTCTCCACCCGCAACATGCTGTTCATCTTCTCAGGAGTGTTCAGCGGAATAGAGGAAATCGTGGCAAAGAGGCTTAATTGGAACGGGATGGGCTTTGGCAGCCCAAACAAAAGAAGCTTGGCCGCAAGCAACTATCACCAATATGTGGAAGATATAGACTTCGCCAATTACTTCAAACGTGACGAGCTTACGGGCCGCATCTCACAATATGCCTATGTCAACAGTATGACACAGGAAACAATGGTGCATATTCTCACAGAGTCGAAAGAGTCTCCCCTGAAGGGTTTCCAAAACTACTTCAGCAAGCTCAATATCCATCTCACGATGACCACAGACGGAGCTGACGCCATTGCAAGATATGCCTTTGAGCGGAAACTAGGAGTGAGAGGACTGAAGTCCACCCTCTTCAAGGTGCTCAAGGATGACATGTTCGATCTCAAGGAAGACCCCATCGTCATCGACAGGCAGTACGTGACCAAGATTATCGCGTAAGCGAAAGGTAGATAGATTTTCAGGTAAAAAGAGGTCAGGAAAAGGAGGTGACGAGGAACCTGCGGGCAACACCGTAGCGGTATCCTTGAAACCTCCACCCCTGGCTGACCTCAAGTTTCAGATTCCGAGTCGTTTGCGAAGTTCCTCCCACTGCTTCTGCACTACTTCAAGGCCTTCTCCCAACTGTTCCATGGCCTGTCCTGCACCTTTCTGCAGTCCTTCGCGCATCTCCTCCACCTTGTCTTGAAGACTGCCATCCTCATACTTGGCTTTGAGTTCCTCTGCCCCAGACTTGGCCTTCTCGACACCGGCGTCAACAGCCTCTTTAACCTGTTGAACCTTCTCCTTCACGTCGATTTTCGAGGCTTCTTCACGAAGATTGTCCACACCTTCCTTTGCATCATCCACCATCTCGTCGACCTTCTTACGCAGGTTGGCCTTGATTTCCTCAGTGTCGTGTGAATCAAGATATTCTTTCAGTTCGTCATACTTCTGACGAGCATCGTCGGCCATTCCGTCAACGGCTTCTCTCATTTTTTTCAAAATGTCATCAAAATCACTCATAATCTAATGGTTTAAGGGTTAAAAACATTTGGTGCATCAAAAATACGCATTTCAGACGAAAAAAGACACTTTTTTGGTGAAAAATACCGGATTTTTTTGTAAGTTTGCACCCTAAGGCAAAAAGCTGGCATCAAAACGAATCAATTATGACATTTAACCAACAAGAAGACCTGCTCATCATACCTGATGTGCATGGAAGAGTATTCTGGCGAAAAGCGTTGGAAGAGAAGCAATACAAGCACGTCATTTTCCTTGGCGACTATGTGGATCCCTATCCCCAGGAAGGCATCTCACCGAAGGATGCCTTTCAAGAACTAGTCGATATCATCGACTTTGCACGTAAGAATATAGGAACCACGACCATGTTGCTGGGAAACCACGACATGCACTATATGTCGGACTTGTTCCGTCAATTGGCAGAGGGGACTCGCTATTCCTATAACTGGCAAAGTGAACTAGGACCGCTTTTCAACGAAAACGCCTCCCTTTTCCAACTCGCATACGAAGCCGACTTTGAGGATACGCACTGTCTTTTTACCCATGCCGGAGTCTCGTCTGTGTGGTATGAATCACATAAAGAGAAGGTGGGAGAACTCACCGCCGACAACCTCAACAAGCTGATGGATGACAACGACGGCATCCAGGCCATCTCCGACGTGGGGTACGCAAGAGGCGGTTGGGTCAAGGCAGGAGGAATCCTCTGGGCCGACCTCGACGAGGTGAACTGCGCACCACTTATCGAGGACGTATACCAAATTTTCGGACACACGCAACATAGGAATGGTCCGACCATCAACAAAACCGTGGCTTGCCTCGACTGTAGAAGGGCATTCCTTCTCTCGGAGGTCATGGAGCTAAGAGACAAGGCTGAAGAATGATCATCAGGCTTTAGTAGAGACGGGATGTGTGGCCGTCTCTTCATTTCTGTGAGACGGGAAGAATCCCGTCTCTTCGTTTGTGCATTTTCTTAGGTTGTTTAGGATTGTTATGAGATGTTTTAGTCGGACCTAGTCTACAGCATATTGGAATTATCAAGAAGGAATTGCTTCTCCTCCTTGGAGAGGCTTGAATAACCAGAATTTTTAATCTTGCCCAAGATGCGGTCCATTTCTTTCCTGCGCATCTCCTTCTCGTCATTCTTCTTATTGGTCGAGTCACCCTCTGAAATGATAGTGATAATGGGCTCTTCATCTTCAGGTGTACTCATTATGTCCATCATCTCCATAAACTCCCTTATGCTTTTTGGTCGGTCGGCCACACGAAACTTCATAGCCTTTTCTATTGCTTTCCTGACGCCAAATGAGATGGTGGAAGGCAAGGTAGGAAGTCCGTACATGGCCACATCAGAAGCATCAGGAGGAGTGTTTCCAGTCAAAAGTTTGTAGAGTGTAGCTCCCAAAGCATAAATATCGGCTTGCGGTGAGAACTTGCTCACGCCCCCCTGCTTATATTGCTCCAACGGAGAATATCCATTGCTCACTCCAGGCGGTGTGGTTGATGTTTGGTTTTTTTTCTCATCATACTGCTTTGATACCCCGAAGTCGATGAGTATGGGCATATCGTCTTTTCGTCTCACCATGATGTTGGCAGGCTTGATGTCTAGATGGTTGATATGAGACTTGTGCAGGTGTTCCAAAGCCTCCGCCACCTTCGAGATATAGCGTAGTGCTGTCTTCTCGGTCAGGACGCCTTCTTTCTCGACCATGTCCTTGAGGCTCTCTCCTTCGATATACTCCATCACATAATATATGGTGTCGTTCTCATTGAAGATGTCGCTAACATTGACTATCCCTGGATGGTCCTGCTGTGCGATGAGTTGTGCCTCCTTGACGAATTTAGCCCGATAACGCTCCACCAGGTCAGACTGCGTTGCGGTGTAAACAGTCGAAGTTGTGTTACGCCCACATAAGTCGCGCATGAAGAACTCCTTGATGGCGAACTTCTTGTTCAACATGATTTGTTCTGCCAAATAGGTGATGCCAAAACCTCCCTGTCCCAGAGTTTTGATGATGCGGTATTTCCCTTGAAGGGTTTCCCCTGCATTCAATGTGATACTCGTCATAAGCATTCTCGATGGTTATCAAGGAGCAAAGATAATGCATTTTTTTCAATCCCGCAAATAGTAGGGGATGTAAAAGTAAATTGGACATTCTTCGACGCGCGAAGCGTCGAAGCCGTGGGTTGGGGTGGGGCGCTTTGGGTGCAGCCGTTGGCAGCGGATGTGCGCCAGTCGCACCAGTGCCAGCGAAAACCGAATGGCAGGGGTCTAAAGACGAGTGTGAAGGGCACAACAATAAAAACAAAAAAAATGCCATTTTTTTTTGTTTTGTTTCAGTCTTGCACTACCTTTGCATGCAGTATTGGGATTTTTTTAAGGAACAAAGAAAATTTTAGGACAATGGGAGGCTTTTTTGGAACCATCTCCACCAGCGACTGTGTCAACGACGTGTTCTATGGCACCGACTACAACTCACACATGGGCACAAAACGTGCCGGCATGGCCACTTTCGACCCAGTGAAAGGATTCTCACGCGCCATACACAGTCTGGAAAGAGACTACTTCAGGTCAAAATTTGAAGACGAACTCGAGCAGTTTCATGGAAATATTGGAATCGGCGTCATCAGCGACACCGACCCACAGCCCATCATAGTCAACTCCCATCTCGGCCGATTCGCCGTAGCCACGGTAGCCAAAATCAACAACCAGCGTGAAATAGCAGACAAGTTGCTTGCCATGCGCATGCATTTCAGCGAGCAGTCAGCCAACAAAATCAACCCCACCGAACTTGTCGCTCTCATCATCAACATGGGCGAGACATTTGTGGATGGCATCAACAAAGTGTTCCGTGAAATCGACGGTTCCTGCTCCATGCTCATACTTACGGAGGACTGTATCATCGCAGCGCGAGACTTTTATGGTCGAACCCCGATAGTCATCGGGAAAAAGGATGGTGCATATGCCGCCACTAGCGAGTCGTCGTGCTTTCCAAACCTTGACTTCCACACCATCCACCATCTCGGGCCAGGTGAAATCGTCAAACTGAGCCCAGACTCCATGGAAGTGCTCCAAGAGCCTGGAGACACCGAGCAAATATGCTCCTTCCTGTGGGTCTATTATGGTTTCCCCGCCAGTAGTTACAACGGTGTCAACGTGGAAGACATGAGAGAGCGCAACGGATTGATCATGGGCAAGGAAGACGACACCGATGCCGACATTGTCTGCGGCGTCCCCGACTCCGGTGTGGGCATGGCCCTGGGTTATGCCCACGGCCATGGGATACCCTACAAAAGAGCGGTGCTGAAATACACACCGACGTGGCCAAGAAGTTTCACTCCTGAAAATCAAACAAGAAGAAGGCTCGTGGCGAAGATGAAACTCATCCCCAACAGGGCAATCCTCACAGGCAAGCGAGTCGTTTTCTGCGATGACTCTATTGTGAGAGGGACGCAACTCAAAGACAACGTGCGCACCTTCTTTGAATACGGAGCCAAGGAAGTGCATGCCCGAATTTCTTGTCCCCCGCTCGTTTACGGATGCCCTTTCATCAACTTCACCAGTTCGAAAAGTGACATGGAGCTGCTCACTCGTCGCATCATACAGGACTTCGAGGGTGCCGCCGACAAGAACCTTGACCTATATGCCACATCCGACTCGCCAGAATATCGGCGGATGGTGAGTGAGATGTCGAAGCGACTTGGCATCACAACGCTCAAGTTCAACAAGATTGAAAACCTCATTCAAGCCATCGGTCTTCCCAAATGCAAGGTGTGCACCCACTGCTTCGATGGCACGGGATACAAATGCATGAAAAGAGTTGACCATCGAGAATAGGTCATCGCGATGCCGTTGAGAAGAAAAAGCGTTGAAAAACTCTTCAATAAGGGTAATTTTTACAATATTTCCCCCAAGATTGTAAAATTTGGCAAAAAAATTTGTGTATTCAATTGCAAATTGCTATTTTTGCATCGAAATTCAAAAAAAGGCACTGTTTATTGGCATAAAAGCATTTGAGTCAAGCCCGCGTGGAGTTTCCCGTTTTGCGGGAGCATCACCACCCATTCATTCAAGCTGTTGTGCATTATACTACTCCATATGAAAAAATATATAAGACCTGTCACAGAAATAGAGAGTTTGTTGTTAGAAACCAGCATTCTTGGGACATCTGATTTTGCATCTTCGGATGACATGGTGATGTATGATGGACTTCCTGTAAGGGGAGACAGTCAGCAAGACCCCATTTTCAACTCAAACAAATTCAACAGTGACGGTTATTGGTGACCTGCCAAAGCCCAAAAGTAAAATGAAATACAACAGGACGCGAGCCATCAGGCAAGCGCCCTTCCATATCCATAAGCAATGCCTGGCATTGCTTTTTTGTTGACAATAATTCAACAACAATAGTAGTTGCACAGGCTTAAGAACAGGCCTCAGTGATTTGTGGCAACAACTAATGAAAAGCCCTTTTCAGTCGTTTTTCGTCACTTTTGGTTTGGTAACATCGAGAAATGTATGTTTCACTCGGAAAAACTCGAAAAAATTTGGCTTTTCACTTGTTTTTTCGTAACTTTGGCGCGATTTTGGAAATAGGCAGATAGACAAGCCTGAACATTAATAGAAAAAATATGACAGACAGCACACAATGCCCCATATGCGGGCGAAAAGACATACCTGACTATCGCAAGGGAGATGTCAGGTGTCCGAGCTGTGGGAGCGATTTGAAAGCCTTCCGCATCATCGATGCCATCGAGCAAGATAGCAAGTCAAAGAAAACCATTTGGAAGCCCCTTGCCTTAGCGGCAATGATCACCACGCTTTTGTTCGCCATCCTATATTTCACCAAGGGTTCCTCATCAACAGCAGACAAGGAAAAGCTCAGTCTGTTGGAGGATTCCATAGCATCTCTCAACGACAAACTGCAAGGTGATGGCATAACCATAGCAATGAAACCCGTTGCCAATGATAGCGAAAAAGGGAAGGTTGAAGAGAAAAAGGAACCCGTCACAGAGAAAGGTCAAGACTCCCAAGCCGAGACAACAGAGAATGCCGAGCCATCCAACGAGGAAGTTACCGCTCCTTCAAGTCAAGTGACCGTCAAAAACGGCAAGAAATACTACGTGGTTAAGAAAGGCGACACTTGGAGTGGTATTTGCAAAAAACTTTACGGCGGAAAGGTGAAACCAGAGGAGTTGGCAAAGATGAATGGCAAGACGACGAAAAACATCATTGACATCGACGAAGAACTCCTCGTCAAATAAAAACAAGTAGGATATGAGCAAATTTGATGACATAAGAGAGGAAATCAAGAAACTCCACGAAGAGAACATCAACCTCAACAACTGGATTTCAACACAAGAGAAGTCCAACGACAACCAAGTGAGCGAAATCTGCAAGGATTTCCTTCAGGTTCTTGAATCCTTTGAGTGGGCAGAGGCTACCATTCATGAGAGAGGTTTAGACCAAAGTAAAATCTCAACAAGTGCCATTGCGAGGATTCTAACGGCGAAAACCAAACTCTTGGAAGTGTTGGGAACCTATGGAGTGAAGAAGGTGGAATTTCCCAATGATGTTTTCGACCCTGCAAAAGGAAAGATTACAGACTCTGTGGCCGATAGTGAGAAAGAAAATGGTACTGTGGCCAGCATAGTGAAAGACGGTTTCATCCGCAACGGGAAAATCCTCAGACTAGCAGAAGTGATAGTTGTCAAGAACGATTGAAGCGAGCCACCTTCAGTTAAAATAGAACCTTCAGAGAAGATATTATATTTCGCGTGAGATTGCAAGGCAGTCCCACGCGATTTTTTCTCAACTTTTATTTCTTGTCCGCCTTTTTGGCGTTGTTGGGCTTAGCGTTGTTTGGCTTTGCGTTGTTGGGCTTTGCATTGTTGGGCTTAGCGTTGTTGGGCTTAGCGTTGTTGGGCTTAGCGTTGTTGGGCTTTGCATTGTTGGGCTTTGCGTTGTTGGGCTTTGCGTTGTTGGGCTTTGCGTTGTTGGGCTTTGCATTGTTGGGCTTTGCGTTGTCCTGCTTCTTGGCGTTGTCCTGTTTCTTGGCGTTGTCCTGTTTCTTGGCGTTGTCCTGTTTCTTGGCGTTGTCTGGCTTCTTGGCGTTGTCCTGCTTCTTGGCGTTGTCCGGTTTAGCGTTGTCCGGTTTTTTAGCGTTGTCCGTTTTTTTTGCCTCCTCCGGTTTTTTGGCATTATCGGTATTTTCCCCCTCATTGTTTCTGAATCCATAATAGTCGATGAACCAGTGCATCTCGTCCGCTTCCGAGACCCACTCCCCATCAGTATATCTGAATACGAAATCGTCGATCAGCCATTGGTTGTCAATGAAATGCAGTTTCAACGTCACGTCTTGGCCTTCTTCATAAGCCTCAATGTTGAAATGCACATCAACCCACGCCGAGTCGGCAGAGATATAATATACTTGTGTGATGCTGTCCGACTCAATATGGACACCCTTCCCCATTAATCCATTGAAACTGAAAGATTTCAAAATGGAGTCGGTCGCCATTTCGCTGTATGCCACCACATTCTCGCATTGCTCCCTGAGAATGTTCATACGTTCAGTCCAGTTCTTCCCACCAACATGGTTTCTTCCGCTAGTGAACTCCTGTTTGATAAGTTCCTCTGCAGCCTCTGCAATAGCAGTTTTTGAATGTGTTTTTTCAAATAAAGCAATAGAGTCGCGATGCGCCTTCTCGATGGCCGCAAGACGCGCATTCTCCACATCTCGAGCGTGCCTGATGGAGTCTCTTTCAGCACGCTCTGCCGCTTCACGTTTCTGCTCCTTGTTGTAATAATAATATCCTACACCACCGGCGGCGAGCAGAAAGATAACGACGATGATGAAAACCTTCTTCATTGTTGCTCCTCCTCATTATTCGCAGGTGTCATACGATGAATGAGCAGCGGCACTTGGTCGGCCAACTCTTCGTAACGTGCAACGAAGGAGTCGAAAGGAATGCTTGCTCCCTTTTGGTCGAAACATTCCAGCGAATCGATTGATGGCATCGACAGAGCCACCTGCCCATTATCATGATACATTGTCAGGGAGACAATACGTCCCTCTTCCGCCATTATGCAATAGGAGGTGGTGTCGTCACTCCAAAGTTCGCCGCTGTAAAGACTTCCGTCAACATAAGCCAGGGAGTCGGTGAACACCACTTGGCTGACATATGTTTTCTCCGACTTGCATCCTATAAGACACAATACAGCCACGAATGCCAACAAAAGTTTAAGTAAATGCATCTCCAATCAATTTTAAATGGTAATCTGTGCAAATGCGCCGATGTTCGCGGCATAGAATATGCAAAGATATGAAATAAAGACTTCACGTGCAACTTTTCAGGCACAAAAAACAGGCATTCTTGAAAGAATGCCTGAAATTTTCTTTTTAAGAATCGTAAAAAATGACTTGTTCAAAAAATAGCGAACATAAATTATCACACGCTTTATTTTGTCGCTTGGCTTGTCCAAGAATTATCCATTAATTCTGCCGCACAATAATATGTGATTTGTTATATGATAATCAAATGTAAACAATCGTACCAAGTTGTTTTTCTGTTACTTAGCGTTTATTGTTGATTCTTTAGTTCTTTACTGTAAATCTCAAAAAAGTCAAAGTCCAAGATTCGAGAAATCCTTAACAAATCAGAACTGTCAATGGAGTGCTTCGAGAATATCTTGTAGACGTTCGTGCGGCTGCATGATAACTCCCCTGCAAACCATACCACCGATTTGCGTTTTTGCTTAAGGGTCTGCTTGATTAATTCTCCGATGTGTACCAAAGCTGTAAATTTTAAAAATGTTAATAATGCCGTTAAGGACAAAACCATCCTCTTCTCTTTTTGGCAAAATTAGTGATAAAAATGACAAGTCAAACATAAAATTCGTTAAAATCATAAAAATGTAAACATATAAGGTACAATTTAAAATCTTTGTTTCTGTTTTGCTAACAAATTGAAACGTTTTTTTTTTTTGTTGTATCTTTTTTTACAAGAATTGATGATTGCCATCTCGTATTACATTGTTAATGTTAGGTGACCTTTTCATTGTCGAAGATACATAGACATAGTTTCTTGTATCAGTTTGTCTGTGTCCGAATCATTGCTCTATTCTTGTTGTTCATATCAAGATGACACGAAGAAAGTGGTGAGTCATATTATCTTTGCGAGCAAAAAACAAAGATGGAAAAATACAACAAGGAAATGTGCCTCCTCGACGAGGCGCGACGACTGTGGGATGCCATGTCGGCGTTTCGCAAGGACCGCGAGCGATGCAAGAGATATTGTTATGGCGACCAATGGGGCGACCTCGTGTGGGTGGATGGGCAATGGATGCGTGAAGACAGTTACATCCGCACTCAAGGCAGTGAACCTTTGAAGAACAACCTTATCCGCCGCTTGGTGAAGCAGGTGCTAGGGTTGTATCGCTCGGAACACATGTCGCTGAAAGTCCTGACCGATGACAATTGGGTATCAGAGACCTTGGAAAAGGCCTTGGGTGCAGCCGGAAGGGCAAATGTCTGCGATGAGTTGAACGCCAGGGCAATGGAGGAATTTCTGATATCCGGCCTTGTGGTTCAACGCAAGACCTTCGGCATGCGCAACGGAATCAGCGAATGTTGGACCGACAACGTCCCTCCCGACCGTTTCCTCATCGACGACACCGTGGCCGACAGTCGCGGATGGGGTGTATCCATGGTAGGCGAACTCCACGACATGCATTTTGACGCCCTCTGTTCAGAGTTTGCCCGGTCTGTGGAGGAAGTGAAGCACCTTTCTGAAATCTACAAGTCGGATGACTACAATTTTCGTGTTCAGGCGATGCAATCCGACCTCGGTATGTCATCGTTGGCACCATCCGACTTCTTCCTCCCTTCCGACCATCACCTCTGCCGCGTGTATGAACTATGGCGTAAGGAGCGCATGCCAGGTTATCTCCTTCACGACAAGTCGGAAGGCATCATACGTTGGGTGCCGGCAAATGAGGCAAAACAATGGCGCACACACCCCGACATCGTGATGCGTTGGCAGATGGCAGAGGCGTGGCGCTTCTTCTTCCTCTCACCTTTTGGTGACGTGATAGACGAAGGGATGTCGCCGTACCTTCATGGAGGACACCCATATGTTTTCAAGGGATACCCGTTGGTTGACGGTGAGATACACTCCTTCGTTGGCGATGTCATCGACCAGCAACGCTACACCAACAGGCTCATCACCCTCTACGACTGGGTGATGCGTTCTTCTGCGAAGGGTGTGTTGCTCGTCCCAGAGGAAAGTCTTTGCGAAGGTTGCACCATCGACGATGTGGCAGAGGAATGGGCACGTTTCAACGGAGTCATACCAGTACGCACACGCAACGGCGCCGCCCTTCCCCAGCAAGTTGCCGCCAACGCCGTGAACATCGGCATCAACGAACTCCTTCAGACACAACTCAATTTTATGGAAGACATTTCCGGCGTTACAGGTGCGTTGCAAGGCAAGACAGGCAATGCCGGTGTCAGTGGCACACTCTATGGGCAACAGACAAGAAACGCCACTCTCTCACAACTCGACTTGCTCGACACCTTTCGCAACTTCCTACTTGAGGGGGCACGCAAGGACCTCTCCAACATCCAGCAGTTCTATTCAGGCAAACAGTTGGCCAACGCGTCACAAGAGCAGTTGTCACTGCTTCGCAACGCACACTTCAACCTGGAATGGCAAAGATGCGACCGTCTTTACAAAAACGCACCGGCCAATGCCTAAAGCCCAGGGTCTCTGAGCGGGTTTTTGTCCGACAGATACCATTGGATGAAATTGCGTATGCCCTCGCGGAGTTTCACTTGGGGTTTGTAGCCGATTTCTGTTTCCAGTTTCGTGGTGTCTGCATTGGTCATCAGTACGTCGCCGGGCTGCATGGGTTTCATCACCATTTGAGCCTTTATTCCCAAGGCATCCTCTATTTCGCTGATGAAGTCCATCAGTTTCACGGGGTTGGAGCATCCGATGTTGTAAACCCGAGCCGCGACTCCGTTTGGACAAGACTCTGCGACAGGTGGTTGGTCGAGGCATAGCATCGTCCCGGCTGCGATGTCATCGATGTAGGTGAAGTCGCGCACCATGTTGCCATTGTTGAAGACGTTGATGCTCTCTCCCGATGTGATGGCCTTTGCGAAGAGCATGGGCGCCATATCGGGTCGTCCCCAAGGCCCATAGACGGTGAAATAACGCAAGCCGGTCACAGGGATGCCGTAGAGTTTGCTGTAACTGTGGGCCATCAGTTCGTTGGATTTCTTGCTGGCGGCATAGAGGCTCACGGGAGCATCCACCTTGTCATCCTCTGAGAAAGGAGCCTTGGAATTAAGTCCATAGACGGAACTCGAGGAGGCATAGAGCAGGTGCTTCACCGGGTGATGCCTGCAGCACTCTAGAATGTTAAGGAATCCCACGATGTTGCTGGTGAGGTAGGCATAAGGGTTGATGATGGAGTATCTCACCCCGGCTTGTGCTGCGAGGTTCACCACCTTGTCGAAATGTTCGTTTTCAAAGAGTTGGTAGAGAGCGTCCTTGTCCTCTATGCCCATTCTTACGAAGCGTAGGTTGTGGTGCTTCTCACTCTTCAGTATTTCTCCCCACGCCAGGTCGGCACGTTCCCCGGCGTAGAAGCCTAACTCCTGCAACCGTCCCGCTTTCAGCCTTGTGTCGTAATAGTCGTTGATATTGTCAAGGCCAACGACCTCGTCGCCTCTTTCCGCCAAGAGTTGGCATATTTTCGAGCCGATGAATCCGGCTGCTCCCGTCACTAAGATTTTCATGGTTGCTGCAATTATCAGATGAAGAACAGAAATAAAATGAAATGGGATTTACGAATATGTGTTGTGCTGCTGTGATACATCAACCTACGCGACATACCGTGCATCCAATAAGTAAATGCTATTATAAGACATTTTGCAAGGTTAAAGGAAGTCCACACCGTTGCTTGTCTCGCAGAAGAAGACTTTGAAGCCTTCCTCGTATTGCGGGTAAGCCTTGAGGTATTCTTTTGTTACTCTCTCCCGGATGTATTCTTCCTTGTCGGGATCGATGAGTGCGATGCATGCTCCTTTGAACCCTGCACCGCTGAACCTACCTCCATATATGCCTTCGGTGGTGCGCATGATCTTGTAGAGTTCAATCAGTTCTGGCGAGCCACATTCATAGTTGTTCATCGAACTCTCGCAACTTTCGAAAACGAGACGCCCAAACTCCTTGATGTCGCCTTTCTCCCATGCTTTCACGCCCGCGAGCACCCTGTCGCATTCGGTGTAGAAATGGCGTGCACGCTTGACGAACCTTTGCGGCATCCTCTGCTCATACTTTTCAAGCAGTTGTTCCGGCACGTCACGCAGTCGCGTCTCTTCCATCTTCTTCAGGGGTTCATCCTCGTAGGCTTGCATGATCCACGCAGCCGTCTTGCATTCCGATACCCTGAGGTTGTAGTCGGTGCCCGTCAGTACGCGAGTGACTCCACTGTGGAAGATACCAAACTTGAAAGGCAACTTTTTCCCCCCCCCACCAAATGGTAGGATTTTGTATTGCGAGGTGTCTGTGTCGAGATAGAGCAGGTTGTTTGCCTCGCATAGGACGACGCATGCCTGGTCGAGTATGCCGTTGTTCAGTCCGACGTATTGCCTTTCAGCCATCGATGCATACTTGATGACCTGCATCTTGTCAAGTCCGAGGTTGTTGACCTTGTCGAGGGCTTTTACGAAGCCACAGAGCAGAGCCGCCGATGACGACAGTCCTCCTATGGGCATGGAACCTTTCACCACGCCCCGGATACCTTTTTGTAGTTGGTAATCCTTTTGCAGCGACCAGACGGCTCCTCGGAGATAGTCTCCCCAGTTGTACTGCCTAGAGTCAATCTCCCTCCTCACGTTGAAAGTCATGAGACCTTCAAACGACAAGGAACACATCTCCACTTTTCCGGATGCCGTTTCTGAGAAGATGAAGTCGATACCGCTGTCGAAAGCGAAGCCGCTCACCAATCCGTGTTGGTGGTCGACATGTGCGCCAAGCGGGCATATGCGGTAGGGTGAGAACAAGCGATACAGCGCGTCGCCTTTCCCAAAGAATGTGCGGTAAGCCTTGAATAGATCTTCCATATGGTTGGTGAAAAGTATAATTGGTGCAAAATTACACAATTTTGCTCTAATAATGCTTACCTATGGAAAGAAAAACCGTTTTTTATTTTTTTCAACACGGATTATCACGAATAAATCGTATCTTTGCACCCCACGTACCTAAAACGATAGGAAAAATGAAATGGAAAGGACATCTGGCCATCTTGTTGGCCAACGTGATTTTCGGCCTTGGCGTCCCAGTTACCAAGGCCTTGCTTAGTGGTTGGGTCACCCCGATGGGTTACATGGCTTCCCGCTGTGTGTTTGCCGCCCTCATCTTCTGGGTAGTGGCTGCCTTCATGCCCAAGGAGAAGGTGGAGCGCCGCGATTTGATAGTCTTGCTTGCCGGCGGCCTCATCGGTTTCGTCATCTCGCAGACGTTGACGGCAGAGTCGCTCAAACTCACCACTCCGGTGTATTTCTCCTTTGTGGCCGCCCTCACGCCCATAGCCACGATGCTGCTGGCAGTGGTCTTCCTGAAGGAAAGCATCACGGGTGTGAAGTTGTTGGGTGTGGTATTGGGCATAGCCGGTGCATTGCTGATGGTATATAAGTCGTGGAGCAACAAAGCGGGGTCCGACGACCTCATAGGCATCCTGCTCGCCGTGCTTAGCGTGCTCACCTGGGCTGTCTATCTCATCATCACACGAAAGGTGTCGGCGAAATACACTGCAGTGACACAGATGAAATACTTCTTCCTCATCTCGGCTGTCATCATCCTGCCCATAGCGTTGACGGAGCCGCAGCAGAACACGTTGTATTCCGCCGACTGGGGATGGAGCGGAGTGGCAGAGATGGCATTCATCGTCCTTTTCGCCACCGGTCTGGGCTATTTCCTCATCCCCTACGCGATGAAGACGCTGAGCGCCACCACCGTGAGCATTTATACCAACATCCAACCTGTGGTGGCTTCGTTTGTGGCCATCGCCGTAGCGCAGGATGTGTTCACTTGGGACAAGCCGCTTGCTGGACTGCTGGTCCTCGGTGGTGCATACCTGGTGACCATCTCGCCAGAAAAGCAAGACTCAGAAGAGGCAGGGAAAAAGGCATGAAGCCATAGGGGCAGCGGCGAAGCCGCTGCTTACGGAGAAACGGGGCGGCCGGAAGGGTCGGAGGGCTCAGGCGTGTCGGGGGATTTTGAGTAATCAGAGCCCTCAGGCGGTTCAGGCTGGTCGGACGGTTCCGGCGGCTCGGAGTGTTCAGGCTGGTCGGACGGTTCCGGCGGCTCGGAGTGCTCAGGCTGGTCGGACGGCTCAGAGAGAATGAGGGGTTCAGGCTGGTCGGACGGTTCAGAGAGAATGAGGGGTTCAGACAGGTCGGACGGTTCAGAGAGAATGAGGGGTTCAGACGCTTCCTGGTCGCCGTCTGCGACCAGGCCAGCCCACGACAGTCCGAAGTCTTGTTGCATGACCAGATAGGTGAAAAAGAGGAATTGCAGTATGGTGACGATGTTCAACATCACATTCTCTTGATAGAACTGCAATGCAAGGACATATACCACCATAGCGTAAGTGCATTTTGCGAAGCCATTTCCATTTCTTGCCATTCGATAGAGCCATCCGCTGCATACACCGTAGAAGAAAGCAAAGAAAGCCACACCTTTGTATTTGAAATCCTCGAAAAAAGGTTGGAAGATGGTGTAGACGTTTGTGGGGAGTGGAACCCACACGAACCCCTGTAGTTTCTTGTTCACTTCGAAATCACCTCCCCACCTTGCGAGGAAGAGATATACGGTCTGGAAGGTGTGTGAGCCCCATTGGGGTGTGAGGTCCTCCTCCACATATTCGAAAGCAACAGAGGGCGACATCACGTAAATGCCGAAAAAGTCGAGGAATGTCATCGCGTCGTTTGGATCGGAGTCTTCTCGGTAGTCACGTGCAAAGTTGATGATGAAGAACACGAGAACGATGCCGAGAACGGAAAAAAAGATGGACCGCATCTTGATGACCCTTTTCTCATAGAGCACGAAAAGCACGGATGAAAGTAGGAAGAACAGCATGCCTTTCTCCATGATGGCAAAAGCGCTCATGATGGTAGCCAGGATGATGGTTACCAGTTTCCACATCGGTACCCTTGGATACTCCCACAATGCCACCACCAAAAGCACCTGGTTGAGAACGTAACTGTAGTTGAGGAAACCAAAACTCTCATCTCCATATACCGCCAGGATGCGAAGGTTCCACAACATATCGGAGAGGTCGAACATCATCACCACCTTCATGATCTGATAGAGATAAAGTGGTGTGATGACAATAGATATGAAGTAGAGGAAATCAAACAACGTGCTGTTGAACAAAGGTCTCCTCGCCATCATCGGTATTTCCTCGTCTTGAGGTTTTTCCACTTTTGGCAGAACTCTGTAGGTGACCAATGATGCGACGAGGAATATGGGGACCCACAACATCAGACATGTCCGGAACTGGTCTCCCAGCGGGTAGAGCAGGTCTCCTTGCACTTGGAACAGGATGAGTATGGCGAGCCACACCAACACGGTGATGGTCCACGGCGCGAAGACATCGCCCGCTCGGAACACCAGGAATCCGACGAGCAACAGCCCCATCACTATGATCATGCCTATCTCCATCTCTCACTTGTTTTTTCCAAGTCTTTCCAGTTTTCCTAGTCTTCCCAGGATTTCTATGTTTTCTAGGGTTTCAAGATAATTATAAATTATTAATTATTAATTTTAAATTTCCAAAGCACTCCCCATGTGGTCAGCACCATGGCGATGAAGATATATGCCATCACATATCCAGGTGTGAAGGGAGCCGACGGTTTCACGGGGACCGTGGCGTTTTTCACGACAGCGAACGTGTATGAGAATTTCTCCACGAGCGCCTTTGCTCGTCGGTATTGTGTCACGGTTTTCCCATATTCGTTGAATGCCAGTTCGTATTCTTTCATCAATTGGTCCTCAACCGACTGAGCCTTGGGTGAGGTGATGTCTTGGTGCGTATCCTCGAAGTTGGCGAATTGCTGCCTTGCCTCTTGGTATTTTTGCTCCGCCGCCGCCATTTTGTTCTGTGCATCCATCAGGTCTCTCCATGCGCGGTCTCGCGCATAGTCGGCCATATGCTTTTGCAAGTGTGTTCTTACGGAGTCGACGAGCATTGCAGCGACCAAGGGGTCTTGGTCGGTCACCTGGAGTGTGATGGTGCCATATAGAGCGACCACCTTCGAACGAATGCTTTTTTGAATGATGTCCATCACACGATCGTGTTCACTCTCGTGTTTGTCAAACCATCGTTCCCACCATGGCATGCGATGGTTGTGTGCGATGTGGTGGTAATAATCAGTGTCGTATCCCTTCAGTTTCACCTTCGACATCTCTTCGGCAAACTCTTTCGTCTCGACGAGTCTTTTGTAGACTTCAGGTTGTCTTAGTCCCTCGTGGTCGTCGAGAGTAGACTTTGCCCACGCTTGAAAAGTGTTCAGTCCTAGGAGCAAGTCAGTCTCCTTGTGTTCGTCAGACACTTTCACTTGTGCCGCATAGGTACGTGGAATGCTCACACTCGTGATGACTGCCAGCAGGAAGGCCACTGCAGCAGTGAGCATGTACACTCGCCAATGTCTCAAGCATAGTCGAAATGCTCCTGGTTTCAAGTTGGCATTGCCCTGTTCATCCTTCATCAGACGACATTCCAGATTACCTTTCGTTTCTTCCACATGAGGATGATGAGTCTGATGCATCCCCCGAGGAACATGAATAGCGTCATCACCATGAGTTTCGACTTGTTACTGTGCTTCACCGGCACGGATGCCGACTGCACGATGGTGAAAGCCGGTGTGCGTTCCTGCACTTTCGCCCTAGAGAGTTGCAACTGCTCATACACCTGTGTGTAGGCGTTGTATTTCAACTGCATGTCGTTCTCCAGGTCGTCTTGTTTGGTTTTGAAGGTTTGAAGCACGAGTTCTTGGTTGGCATCGGCATATGATGCGTATTGTTGTCTGGCCTTCACATATTGCTCCTTGGCCTCCATGAAGAGCCGTTCCATATATGCGAGGTCGTTTCGTGCCTTCTTCGTGCGGTAGTCGGTGATGAAGTCTTGGAGGCGTTGCCTTATGGAATCAGCCATTTCAGCAGCAACCACCGGGTCCTGGTCGGTCACTTCTATGCTGATGACGCTGGTTTTCTTGTCTACGCTGCAGTCAATGCTCTTTCCGATGTTATGTGCGATGTCGTATTGCTGCTTTGTGAGTCTGAAAGGATCCACTTTTGTGCTATCGGTGCCATATGCTCCATCGTCTTTTTTCATTTTCTCCACGATGGCGTGGAGCCAATCAGCCGGTTTGGTGTACCATGCTTTTTTTGTGTGGTTTTTAAGATAGTCGTAATAGTCGGTTTGCACGCTGCCATCCTTGTTGACCACTTCCACTCCGAAGAGTCCCACGATGAAGTCGGACGACTGCAAAAGGTCGGGGTATATTTCTGGGTAGATGGCGTCGTTGCTGCTTCCGAAGTCCATATCCATTCCCACCATGGAAGCAAGCGACGAGATGTTTGAGGTGAGGCTGTTGCTGCTCGATGTTTCAGGAGCGAGCATGACCGAAGCCTTGTATTCCTTGGGTGTGCCGAATGAAACGGCCAGTCCGAGTATGGCAGACAGTATCAGGAATACTGCCATCCACAACTTGTCATGTGAGATGCAGCGCAGGAGGCTCACGATGTCGAGTTCGAGCTTTCCCCGTTTTTTTTCTTCTGTTTCTTTCATTTTTCGCTTTCGTAAGTGGGTTGGACAGGTCATGCGTGGTTAGACCATACTGTCCTTTCTCCTGCTTATTTGATGACGCTGATGATGGTGGCAATGATGGCTGAAAGAGAGCCTACAGCGGTAGCGAGGCTCAGCCTTTCTTGGAGTGATGTCCTGGTGATGGACTTCGAAGGCACAACGATTTCGCATCCCGGCATAGGTTTAGCCTTGTGTCCCACCTTAGCCACTTTTCCGTTCATATAGATGATGTAGCTTTGCTTCTTCTTTGCTGAAGTGCTGAAACCGCCCGCTTGGTCGATGTAGTAATTCACGTTCTTCCCCTCCTCGTAAGCCACGGAGTTGGGATGCATGACTTCTCCGCTGATTTTCACTGTTCCCGTGTATTGGGGCACAATGATGCGGTCGCCCTCCCTGAGTACGATGTCGTCATCGCATCCTGGTTGTAGCAGAGCCTTTTCGAGGTCGATTCCCACCGGGTAGGTTTCTCCCACCTCGTATTTCTGCAACTGTTGCGTCTGTGTCTGTGCCATGTTCATGAGGCTTGCGTTTCCGGAGCGTGCTATTTGCTCCTGCAGGTTGAGTTCTGCTTGTTCCCGTGCTTTCTTCAGTGCCTCAACAGCGTTCAAGCGCTCCTCCTGAGTGTAGCGCCGCTCCAGTCTTGCTCCATTGGCGTAAGCCCTGTCGTTGAGTCCTCCCGCCACCTTCACGAGGTCGCTGATTCGCATGTCTTTCGTCGAGATGGTGTATGTTCCCGAGAACATCACTTCCCCTTCTATGATTACGTTCTGTTGCTTGTATGACCCCGGGCTTTTCCTTACATAAACCTCGTCGAAAGGCATCAGTGTGAATCCCGGTTCCCCATCGATGACGAATCCGTCTTTCAAGGCAAAGGAATATGTGTTTGAAATGATGGAGTCGGTTGTGACAGCCGCGGGATTGTATATTCTCCGTGCCACGTCCACCTTCACGGTGGAAGCCGTCTCCTTGAGACCTCCAGCCTGGAGAATGAAGTCCTCGATGGTTTCGTTTGCGGCATATTTATAGACCCCAGGGTAGAACACCTCTCCATGTATGGTGACCGTCTGGTCTTCCATCATGTCCTGTCTTGTAGGAATGAAGAGTACGTCGTTTGGACGTAGTTCGATATCTGTTTTCGTACCTTCGAGAATGCCGTCGATGTCAAGTTGCATCACTTCGAGTGATCTGTCAGGTTTCATGCGGTGCATGACGGCGTGTGCCGTGAAAGCTTCCTCCTTAAGTCCTTCAGCGTGCTCAATCAGTGACCTCACAGACCGTATTTCGTCTCCCACCTGGTACATTCCCGGTCGGAAGACAGCGCCTTTCACCTCCACCATGTTGCTGAATCTGTTGATGATGGAATCGACCGTGATGGAGTCTCCGTCAGCGAGTGTGAATGATGAGAAGTCGAACTCATCAACGGTGTAAATGGAGTATTCCCTTCCAGTCTTTCTGATGACCCTTACCGCCTTGGTGTATGCGTCACCCGTGAATCCACCAGCGTATTTGAGCAGTGCGTTGAGGCTTTCGTTGCGTTTCATTTCATAATACATCGGTCGTTTCACCTTTCCTGTGATGTTCACCAGGCAGTCGTATGCTCCCACCATCACCATGTCGTTGTCTTGCAGCCTGACGTTTCCAGTCATCCTTCCATTGAGGATGTAGTCGTAGATGTCGATGGTTGAGATAAGTTGGCTATTGCGATAGACGCGTATGTTTCTCAGTGTTCCGAGGTCGGTCACCCCCCCAGCCATGTAGAGTGCGTGGAAGACGCTGGCGAAAGCGGAGAGAGTGTATGTTCCCGGTACCTTCACGTCACCCACCACGTTGACCATGATGGATCTTGTCTCTCCTACGGTGAGGTTTAGTTTAGAACTTTCATACCTGCTTCCCAGTCGTTTCTTGATGGTGGCATTGGCTTGGCTGACAGTCATCCCTCCAACATGTATTGGTCCGAATCCCTCGATAGTCACGTTTCCTTCCGGTGAGACGGTGCCTTCGATGGTTTTCTGTGATGCTCCGTAGATGTCGATGTATACGGCATCGCCCGGTCCGAGACGGTAAGTTTCAGGCGTGGCGATGTTCATATTTGGTTCGAAAGTCAATTTTTTGTTGTTGAACAGGTCATGACCGAATATTTTTTTCTTTTGTTTCTTCAGTTTCTCCACGAGGTTTTCATACATGGTGATGGTGTCGCCCGGTAGCCAGTCGTCCAATTCGTCTTGGAACTCCATGAAATCTTCGTCGTCCTCGTCCCAGGTGTGCGTGTAGAATCGGTCTTCCTTGATGCGCATGCCAGAGTTGAACAGTCCTTCGTTTTGGGTGTAATCAGACAGTTTGTCATCATATTGAGAGTCCTGGTATTGCGGTTTTTTGTTTTTTCGAGTGCGGTCTTCACCACCGTCGGTGCTGTTGCTCACGCTTCCGAGCCCTTGTTCCTTGGCCATTCGCTCGTATTTTTTTCTTACCCGACGAATTTGGTTGATGTCAACGCCCCGTTGCATCAGTTGCACCACGATTTGTTGTTGGGAAGTTCCTTCCTCGTGCTCCTTGATGATGAATTTGAACACCTGTTCGTCGGTCATTGACGACTGGGCCAGCATACTCAAAGGCATAGCCAGCGCCATCAAAAGTAGTATGATAGTCTTTCTCATGTTATTCTGTTCGTTTTTTCGCGGTTTTTCCATTTGTTCCTGCAAGCGGCAGGCTTTTCAACATGGCATAAACCGTGCTGAGTATGATTTTCAGGTCAAGCATCAAAGTGCGGTTCTCCAAGTACCTGATGTCCATATCGAGTCGTTTGAGCATCTTCTCTATGGTGTCGGTGTAACCGTTGTAGAGTGTGGCTTCAGAGGTCAGTCCCGGTTTCATCTGATAGACCAGAATGTAGTCGTGGGTGTGTTCCATGATCTGGTCGATGAAGTATTTTCTTTCCGGACGTGGTCCGACGAGCGACATGTCTCCACGCAGCACATTCCACAGCTGTGGCAGTTCGTCGAGATGATGCTCCCTGAGGTATCGCTCGAAAGGTGTTGATTTCACGGTGTCGCATTGTGCGATGAGCTGTGGTCCCTCGTCTTCAACGACAGTGCTCAGTGTGCGGAACTTGTAGATGGTGAAAGGCTTTCCCTTGTATCCAATTCGTTCTTGGCGGAAGATGACGGGTCCGTTTTTTTGGAATTTCATGACCAGTGCTATTGCAAGGAAGACGGGTGATAGCAACACCAACCCGAAAAGGGCGCAAACGAAGTCTGCAACCCGTTTCAAGCAGCGCTGCCATCCACGCATGGCGTCGTGGCTGTAAGCAAGGCTTGCCGTAGTTAAGCGATATGTTCTGGCCAAAATGACTTGTTCTTACCGAGTAGGCTCTACTCCATCTGTGGAATCATCCATTCTGGTGTGCGGCCCCTCGTCTCATACACATTATAATATAATAACCCTTTTTTTGTAAAATTGTTGCAAAGATACTCGTTTTTCTTGAAAAAACACCACATTATGTTTTTTTTTCAATTTTGTGTCAGGTTTTGGGTAGGTTGGGGGAGTGGGAAGGGGTCTTTTCAGGCAGGTTGGAGCAGCGGCAAAACCGCTGCCTGCGGAGAACGGAGTGGCAGGAGGAGCATGGGTGATGGAGATAATTGCACAAAGACATTCAAAGGGTGATAGATAAAGGAAAGGTTTTGTATCTTTAAGGTTGGATAAGGCAAGGAAATAAGCCAATCCAAATCACTTTTAGAAGTTGTGCCCGACACGGATAAAGGGTAATGTAAAATGAGTAACTACCGATTTGTAACTGTCAACCCTTCCGACTACGCCATCGTTTTCAAGAAAGGCAATATAGTCAAGGAGGGTCGTGGTTTTCGATTCTTTTGCACACCTCTCATTCAATATGTGATCATACCGGGTAACGTGAAGAACATTACATTTTCCGCTGACCAGATAAGCCGAGAAAATCAAGGCGTCGAGGTCAGCGGTTTTGCTATATGGAAGGTAGGCGATCCAAAGAAGATCTACCAGAACTTCGATTTCAAGCAGGACAACGACACCATGGAGCAGGTGAGTGCATTCCTGAAGGATGTCGTTGAGTCGGCCATTCGGCATATGGTTGCAAACATGACCATCGAAGAAGTGCTTCGCAAGCGTGGCACCATCATCATGCAACTGAAGAAGGAATTGGAATACATCTCAGAACAATGGGGCATCGTTGTAGAGAACATCGAGATCAAGAACGTGAAGATTCTTTCCAAGACACTTTTCGACAACATGCAGGCCACATTCCGCAATGCGATTCGGTTGGAGGCAGAGCGAAACACCATAGAGACAGAGAAACAGATAGAGGAGGAGCGAATCCGCGTGAGCGACCAGACGAAGATCATCAAGCAACAGAGTGAGATAGCCGACCGCGAGCGCAAGAAACAGTTGCAGTTGCAGGAGATCAACGACAAGAGTCAGGTGGAAAAGCACCGTAGGGAGCAAGACCATGCGCTCAAGAAAGAGGAGATGACCCACAAATGGGAACTATTCAAGGAGGAAGAGGAATACAAGCGGCAGCAGATGCTCGAACAGGGTCAGACCCTTGCAGAGGAAGAGAAGATACAGGCCCTGCAGGCGGAGTTGGAGATGAAGCGAAAGCAACTGGAGGTAGAACTTCAGAAACTGAACATAGCCATCGACAAGATGAGGGTTGAGACAGAGAACATGAAGAAAGACCACCGCATCATCCTGGCGGAGAACCTGCCAAGCATGTTGCAGAACCTCAATATAGAGCGGCTCGACCTCGGCGGCACCACGATGGACACGCTGATAGAAACCCTCAAGAACGTTTTTCAAGATTGAAAATTGAAGATTGAAGATTGAGTGGAGACGGGCTTGGCCCGTCTCCACTGCGTTTTAAGTCGAGTATTTCTGTTGTCTTGGAATACCTGGAAAACCAAGTTGTCTTATTGAGGCCGGTATCTTTATTGATAATCCACAAAAAAAAGCCCTTGTCTCGCCTTTTTTTAGTCTTGGTTTCGTGAGATTGTGATATTATTGCTACTTTTGTGGAATCAAAACAAAAAACCTAAAAATGACATAGTTTTTATGCTGCGCGACATTTTCATCAGTTATTCCCGTCGAGACCTTCAGCAGGTGATAGCCATTCGGGATGAAATCAAGGAAAAACTGGGGGCCGATTTGTGGATAGACATCAAAGGCATAGAGAGTGGCGACCAGTTTGTGAATGTCATCGTAGAAGCCATCGATGAGTCGAAGATAATCCTCTTTATGATGTCGAAGTCGTCGATGTTGTCGGAATATGCCAAGAAAGAGGTGATGTATGCGAAGAACATCGGCAAGAAGGTAGTTCCCGTGATCCTCGACAGCAGCCCTTTGAGTGGTTGGTTCTTGTTCGAGTTTGGTGTCGTGGATTATGTCGATATCAATGATTCGATGCAGAAAGAGAAATTCTTTGAGAACATCAAGGGTTGGCTCGGTCTGTTGGATAACGATGAGGGTCCGATAGATTTCTTTGATGCAGGTATGCATTACTATTTGAAACAAGACTACGAAGTTGCTCTTGACTTTTGGAAGAAAGCGGCCAAGTTTGAGTATGCCGACGCTCTTTATCGCATAGGAGATTGCCATCGTCTTGGCCATGGCGTGCCTCAGGATTACGTCAAGGCAATGGAATGGTTGCTGAGGGCCGCTCGTCAGGAGCACTCTGATGCCCAAGAGTGCATAGGTCAGTTATATCTTCATGGACTAGGAGTGGAACAAGATGCGGGAAAGGCCTTGGAATGGTATAGGAAAGCCTCAGCCAATGGCAACTTGATGGCAACGTATGACATAGCCAAATGCTATTATTATGGGAGGGGCGTGGCAGCAGACTATCATGAGGCCGCCCGTTTGTTCAGTGTGGCAGCAGAGCAAGGTTTGGTGAAGGCTCAAGCAAGTTTGGGTTATTGCTATCTTCAGGGCGAGGGTGTTGAAAAGGATGCTATCGAAGCAGTGAAATGGCTCAAGAAAGCGGCTTTGAATGGCCCTTCTGCGGCACAATATCATTTGGGTCGGTGTTATTATGATGGTAAGGGTGTCAAGCAGGATTTCAATGAGGCAGCCCATTGGTTCAAGGAGGCTATCAAGAACAATCACGCCTTTTCGGAGTTTTATCTTGGCTTGTGCTATTTGCATGGCCATGGTGTTCCCCAAAATGAGGAAATCGCACGGACGTGTTTTCGCAAGGCTGTGAAACAAGGGTATGAAGAGGCTGTCAAGTATTTGAAATGACCCTCTTTTTGATCAAGAATTAGAGAGTTTTTTTGTCCCGAATTGTCGAATTAGAGAATTTGGGTTGGTGGGCTGTTTATTATCCCGAATTGTCGAATTAGAGAATTTGGGTTGGAGGGTTGTTTTTATCCCGAATTGTCGAATTAGAGAATTTGGGTTGGTGGGCTGTTTATTGTCCCGAATTGTCGAATTAGAGAATTTGGGTTGGAGGGCTGTTTATTATCCCGAATTGTCGAATTAGAGAATTTGGGTTGGTGGCTGTTTTTATCCCGAATTGTCGAATTAGAGAATTTGGGTTGGTGGGCTGTTTATTGTCCCGAATTGTCGAATTAGAGAATTTGGGTTGGTGGGTTGTTTTTATCCCGAATTGTCGAATTAGAGAATTTTTATGGATGGGTTGTCCTTTGTCCATGACTAGTGAATAGGTGAAATTGGTATAGGTAATGCTATATTCAAAAGAGAAACCTCTATCTACTACCTTTGATATAGAAGGGTAGGTTGATGGTCCTTTTCTATGTGCTGACAGTTTTTCCACTCCTTTTCATTCTGACGAAGACGTGCACAGCGTGGCTGTTGTCAGCCTTTCGCTTCTCCACCTCGAAATATTTTGGGCAAGCTTCGATGAGCGGTGAGAGTTTTTGGAATCCATAGTTTCTTGGGTCGAAATCGGGACGTTTCTTCAGCAGCAAACTCCCCACCTCAGCCAGCGACACCCAGTCGTTGTCATCAGAGAGGTCGTCGATGGTGTGGCGAAGCAGTTTGATGAGGGCATGTGTGATTTTCTCCTTTTGCACTTGCGGTTTCTTCTCCTCGTTGCTTGCTGTTTCTTGTGTTGCTGCCTCTTCGTCGTCGCCAAGGTTCTCGATGTAGATGAACTTGTCGCATGCGACGATGAAGGGCCGGGGAGTCTTCTTCTCTCCCATTCCGATGACCATCTTGCTCGACTCCCTCAGTCGTGTTGCGAGTCGTGTGAAGTCGCTGTCGCTGGAAATGATGCAGAATCCGTCTACTTTGTTGCTGTGCAGGATGTCCATGGCATCAATGATCATAGCCGAGTCGGTGGCGTTCTTCCCTGTGGTGTATCCATATTGCTGTATGGGTGTTATGGCGTTTTCCAGCAGTACGGCCTTCCATCCCGCCAGGTTGGGTTTTGTCCAATCACCGTAGATTCGTTTGATGGTAGGTACTCCATATTTTGCAATCTCGTTAAGCATCTCCTGCACATGTGAGTAGGGGACGTTGTCAGCGTCGAACAATACAGCGAGGTTGAGTTCTTTCTTGTATTCAGTCATGATGTGTTAGTTCTGGGTTCGTTGTCGGGCAATTTGCTATAAACCAGTGCCAGGGTCTCCCCCTTCCGGTCCGTCGAGGTTTAGGTCAGGGTTGTCAGGGTCGTCATATTGAGCCCCTAGTATGATGTTCACCATGATGGTGACGTCAACGACAGTGATGCTGCCATCACAATCCATGTCTCCCTTCCATAGTTCGAAATCTCCTTGGTGTGACAGGATGTGGTTGACGATTATGGTGACATCGACTACGGTTCTTTCTCCATCCCCGTTGACATCTCCCCTCAGTTGCCTTGGTGCCCCCGGGTATGTTCCATTGTCATGATAAAAAGGAAAAGTTATGTTGTTGGCTTTCGCAGTTGCAAAAGTCATAATGAGAAACAGTGTTCCAACAATGGCTTTTATCAAGTGTCTTTTCATCCTTTTGCTTGATTTTTCACAAAATTATTGAATTTTGTCCAACTATGCACTATGTGTTGTTTAAAATTAACAAATTTTATCGGCAAAAGTATTTTTGTAGCGTTTTTTTTCCTAATTTTGCAATCTATACATTCTTATTACGTTAAGTTATGACGATTTCAAAGATGTGGAAAGTCCTAGGTGTTACTCTATTGCTTACACTTCTCTTCACCTTGCTCACGAGTTGCGCCAGCCATCGCGGTGTTGTACCTGAAACTTTCCCATTTCAATTTACCGACCCCAATCCCCATCAGTTGGAAGCCGCCAAGAAATATGGCATCGAGCCTCTCGAGGATCGTTCGGAGTTGAATCGAGTGAAGCGTCATTTGAAGCATATTGAGGAGTGTGAATACTATTCCGTAGATCCCTTGACCCATTCCGTACCCTACCTTACTCCGGAAGCCGCCAAGTTGCTCAAGGAAATAGGGAAGCGTTTTCAGAAGAAGTTGAAGAAGCACAAGATGGGCAAGCATAAGATCATCGTGACATCGGTTCTTCGCACGAAGGATGATGTGAGGAAGTTGATGAAGGTAAACAGCAACGCTGTATCCAATTCAGCACACTGCCATGCTACGACATTCGACTTGTCTTACCGTCGTTTCAAGCATGTTGAAGGTGCCCAGGCCAATTCCGCCCAGATGAAATATCTGCTGGGTGAGGTTCTCGACGAACTTCGTGAGAAGGGTCGTTGTTATGTAAGATACGAAACCAAACAAACCTGCCTTCACATCACAGTGAGGCAATAAGCAAAAACTAAACTAATAAAATTGAAGACTATGAAAGAAAGATTGTTTAAGAGGAGACAGGTGCGTATGACATGTTTGGCGGTTTTCACCGTCATCATGACAACGCTCTCCGCCCAACCTTCGATGAACAGGCATCGTTACCACATCAACTATGTGAATGAGTCGCATCTGTTGAGGAAAGGCAACCATCTCACCGTTGTGCACCTGAACTTAGAGTGGCCATTACGCCTTAGCGACCTGCCAACGACCGCTTTGCAGCAATTTCTCTGCGAAGAGGTGTTTGACAGCAAGAATGTAGATTACGAGACCTCGCTTTCCTCTTACCTCAACAGGCAGGGTGATGAAATCTCGCAAATGCCCGAGACATCAGGCCTGTCTGTCAATTATGTCCATTTCAACCTTCATGGCCTTGCATGGGAGAAGGACAAGTACCTCTCCATGCGTTTGGTGATGAAGTGGCGTAGTGGTGACAAGGAAAAGCCCGACTCCTTGGCCAACATCCTTTTCACCTATGATGTTGCAGCCGACAAGGTGTTGCGTACGAAGGACATCCTTTACAAACATAGTTTCACCGACCTTTTCTTTACCGAAAACTTGGTGAATTGCATTTTGGAAGGCATGGTAGAGGACGACTTTTCCATGAGCAATTTCTCCAATACGCGCACCGTTGAAAGTCTGGTGTCGAATATCATAGAAGGTATGGATTATTTTACTTATGATGATATTTTCTACTATTTGCCCGACGAGGTGTGCCTTATGCCCCTAGGATTGTTGTTCAACATCCCCTGGCTGTATGATGAAGACGGGATCAACCCCATCTCCATTATTCCAAAGGATGGCTTTATCAGCAAGCGTGCCCTCAAGACGATGGAAGGGAAGAGCAAGCCAAGGAAAGACCGCACCGTTGAGAATCAGGTTTCTTCCGTTTCTTCTGATGTGGCTTTGAGTGTTGACGACCCCCTCCGTGTGTATGAAATGGTGGATTCCATGCCCCACTATGATGGCGACACGAAAGAGATGTTGTTGTTTTTGAAGCGCCAGGTGTCTTATCCGAGTTACGAGTTGCTCCTAGGCATCGAAGGCAAGGTGACGGTGTCGTTTGTTGTGGAGCGTGATGGTACCATTTCTTCGCCTTCTGTCATCTCCCCCGTCTCTCCCGGTATAGACCGCCAGGCAGTGGCAGCAGTCTTGGCTATGCCTCGATGGGTTCCGGGCAAGTTGAATGGCGTTGCTGTGCGTACCAGAACCAGCGTCCCTGTGAATTTCAAGTTGGAAAAGCAATGATTTACGTAGTCAGGAACGGCAAGGATTTTGGCCCTTACAGTGAGCAGCAAGTCCTGGAGTATGTGAACAATGGTTATGTGGTTCTGCACGATGTTGCTCGTGAAGATATGGATGATCGTTTGACTACTGTTGGCGATGTGCTTCGTCGGTATGGCTTGCAACCGACCGTTGTTCATGAGGGCAGCCTTATGAGCCAGTTGAAGAAGATTGGTAGCGACCTCATCATCCCCAAGGATACTTTCGTCGGTCGTCAATGGTTAAGCGACAAGACGCTTATCGCCTTGGGTGTGGTAGGTCTTTTCCCCACCTTCATGCTGCTGTTGCCTATAACACCGCTCGCCGTGTTCTATGTGATAGCCCTCTATTTCTCCTGCATCTGGGGCCTCTTCTTCTATTACCTTTTCAAGACACCCCAGGTGTCGTTGAAGACTACCATCTCCGTCTTTTTCCTGACTCAACTTTTTGTCTTCGTGGTTTGGAACCTGTTAGGTCTTGTGCGTTTCAATCCTTTCTATTATTTCATCAACACCCCGTTTCCGTTCGACCTTTTGGGTTTTGTGCTTGGCGTGGGTCTTACCGAGGAGGCGGCAAAGATGGTACCGTTGTTCTATATCAACAAGAAGGCTCGTGAACCGTTGATGCCTCGCACGATGGTGTACTATGGTTTGATGTCCGGCATAGCCTTTGGTGTTTTCGAGGGTGTGCAATACCAAGTGACGATCAATGCCCAGATGGACTACACTTCCGCTTTTTACAGCAACATCGCCCGTCTGACAAGTCTTCCCTTCCTTCATGCCGTTTGGTGTGCAATAGCCGGCTATTTCATTGCTTTTGCCAATCTTTATCCCAAATACCGCCGCTCTCTCTATTTCCTTGCCATTGCCATACCAGCGCTGTTGCATGGCCTTTACGACACTTTTTGCCAAACCTCTACGCTATTGGCACTCATCATTTCGTTCATAGGTGTCTTCCTGCTGATGACCTACCTGAAACGCGGAACGGACTACCAGCACCGCTTGAAACAATGAAGGAGGGCTCAGCCCTCCTCCATTATGATTTCCACCGGGCAGTGGTCGCTGCCCAAGATATCGGTGTGTATGGTGGCTTCCTTGATGAGCGGGAAGAGCCTGTTGGATACCAGGAAATAATCAATGCGCCATCCCGCGTTTTTCTCTCGTGCCCGGAATCGGTATGACCACCAGGAATAGGTCACTTGGTCGGGATGCATGCTCCTGAAGGTGTCGGTGAATCCTGTATCGAGTAGTGTCCCGAACTTCTGCCGTTCCTCGTCTGTGAATCCTGCGTTTCGTCGGTTTGTCTTCGGGTTCTTCAAGTCAATCTCCTCGTGTGCCACGTTGAGGTCTCCACACACGATGACCGGTTTTATTGCGTCGAGTCTTTGCAGGTAAGTCCTGAAGTCATCTTCCCATTGCATTCGGTAGTCAAGCCTTTTGAGCCCGTCTTGAGAGTTGGGCACATAGACGTTGACGAGGAAGAACTTCTCCATTTCGATGGTGATGACCCTTCCCTCGTTGTCGTGTTCCTCCATGCCGATGCCGTAGGTTACGTTGACGGGATGATGCTTGGTGAAGATGGCAGTTCCTGAGTATCCTTTTTTTTGGGCGGAGTTCCAGAAGGATTGATAACCTTCGAAGGCGATGTCCAACTGACCTTCCTGCATTTTCGTCTCCTGCAGGCAGAAGAAGTCGGCATCCAGATTTTTGAAGATGTCTTCAAAGCCTTTTTCCACACAGGCTCTCAGTCCGTTGACGTTCCAGGAAATGAACTTCATGGTTTGTTCTGTTTATATTGGATGATGTGTCGTAAAAGCAGAAAGGAAGTTATTTCTTTCCGTAAATGTACATGGGCCAATAGGTGGTGAATGTCTTATTGTCGATGGCGACATCCTTGACGAGGATGTATGAAAGCATCTGGTCGCTCATGAATTCTCCCACGGAGTAGACAATAGCGTTGCCCAACGATGCGTTCACATACATCTGGTATGCCAACCCCACTTTCACGTTGTGGTTTTCTCCTTCATCTTCGATGGTGAATTCCATCTTGTCTTCATTGGCCAGCATCCAGAAGGTGTAGTATCCTTTCGTGTGGTTGTTGTTGTAATAAGGGTGAAGGGAGCCCTTGAATGTCACTCCTTGAGCTTTGAGTAGGTTTTTCCTGGCAATGCTGTCGTTGATGCCGTTGGCAAGTATTGCAACGGGGAAGTTGGGGATGGTGAGTACGGAGTCGGTGGCCGAGACATGCCATGAGCATGCGATGGAGTCGGGTTTCATTGTCTTGTCGCTTGTGGTGTAGACAAATCCGTTGTATGTACCAGCCATTTCAAAGATTTGTGCACTTTTCTGCGCCGGAGTGAGTATGTTGGCCTCTTTGTCGTCGTCATCGTCGCTCAGGCATGATGTGAATGTTGCCACGATGCCCATGCACGCCAGCAGCATCATCAATTTCTTCAAGTTTTCCATTTCTTTTGTTTTTTTTTGTTCTTGTTTTCTTTAGTTCCTTGTTTTAGTCTTATAATGATAAAAGTAGGAAATCTTGTATGATTATATTGTCATTTTGCATTTTTTTAACTTTCTTTTTCTAGATGGCCTAGATTTTCTAGATTTTCTAGATGGCAGGGTTGTAGGGAGTGTCATCCTTTGATGAGGTTCATGAACTCCTCTCTGGTTTTTGCTTGCTTGAATGCACCGCTGAAAGCGCTTGTTGTAGTGATGGAGTTTTGTTTCTCCACCCCACGCATCTGCATGCACATGTGGCGTGCCTCCACCACCACCATGACCCCCATGGGGTGTAGTGTGTGCTCGATGCAATCCTTGATTTGTTGTGTCATTCTCTCCTGTACTTGTAGTCTATGGCTGAAGATGTCGACGACCCTTGCTATTTTGCTCAATCCCGTGATGTATCCTTTAGGAATGTATGCGACATGAGCCTTTCCATAAAAAGGCAGCATATGGTGTTCGCACAAGGAGAAGAAGTCGATGTCCTTAACGATGACCATTTGGTCGTAAGGTTCTTCGAAGAGAGCGTCGGTGAGAACCTTGTGTGGGTCTTGGGCATATCCTCTTGTGAGGGTCTGCATGGCTTTGGCCACCCGTATGGGTGTTTTCATGAGTCCCTCTCTTTCGGGGTTCTCCCCGAGTAATTCCAAGATGTCTTTATAATGTTCAGCGAGGGCCTCTAGACCCTCGCGGTATTCTGTTTCCATTTGATGTTTAGTGTGTTATTCTCTTTTACAATCCCGACTTCATTTTAGTGTTTCTGCTTACCGTGATGATGGTTTTCACCACGCATGCGTTTTTGTATCCGAGTTTGTAGAGCCTTTGTCTCATCTTGTTTGCTTCTTCCTGATTGAGGAAGTTTCCACATCTGCAACACCATCTAGGTGAATAGAAGTGAACGTAAATGGGTTGGCCGGGAATTTGTGTTTTCAGTTTATCCCCCACTTCGTTGGCTTTGGCTCTGTCTTCCCTGGTGTTTCCCCCAGCAAAGACTTGCACTCTGTATCCTGTGACGCGCTTGCTGTTGCTCATCAGTTTTTTGTCGCTGGTTTTGGGTTCACCTACAGCCTCCGCCTCTTTGATCATCTGTGCACGTGCGGCCTCTCTTTGCATTCGTTCTCTCTCACGTCGCTGCTTGTCGATTTGCTCTTCTTCCCTGGTGGTGGCGTTTTCCTGCTTTCTTAGCGTGCTGCGTTCTTTTGTTTGCTCTTGTCTCCCTGTTGGGGTTTTGCTTTGTGTTTGTTGTCCTTCATTGCGCTTAAGCGCCATGTTATCTTGTCCCCCGTTAGGTTTTTTCCCCTCTTGTTTTTGTTCCTTTTTTTCGCCGTTGACGAGTTTGCTGATGTCTTCGCTTTGTTTGACCGAGACTGTTCCGCTTCCTCGCTCATTTTTTTGGAGGTGGTTGATGAAGTCTTGTGCAAAACCGAAGTAGGCGATGCAACAAATGGCAGCAAGTGTGGCGATGTATTTTTTCATTTATGATATGGGGTATGTTGTTTTGTTTTTTGAGCATCTCTCGCCGCATGTGGGTAGCGTCGAGAGATGCCGTTTTTGAAGCATGTCATTTCCATGCGTCGATGATGCCTTTGAAATCGGCAGCTTTGAGCGATGCTCCTCCGATCAGTCCACCATCGATGTCGGGTTTGGCGAAGAGTTCCTTGGCGTTGCTGGGTTTGCAGCTTCCGCCGTAAAGAATAGAAGTGTTCTCAGCGACATCATTTCCGTATTTCTCAGCGATGACGTTGCGAATGTATTCGTGTATCTCCTCAGCTTGTTCAGCGGAAGCCGTCTTTCCAGTTCCGATGGCCCATATGGGTTCGTAAGCGATGATGATGTTAGCGAATTCCTCGGCAGAGAGGTTGAACACGCTTCCTTCGAGTTCAGCCTTGACGATATCGTTCTGCTTGTTGGCTTCTCTTTCTTCGAGGCTTTCACCGATGCAGAAGATGACTTTGAGTCCGTTTTTGAGAGCGAGTAGCACTTTCTCCTTGAGGATTTCCGGAGTTTCCTTGTAGTATTCCCTTCTTTCGGAGTGTCCGAGAATGACATATTGTGCCCCGGTGCTTTTCACCATTTCAGCGGAGACTTCTCCGGTGAACGCTCCCTTTTCCTTGTCAGCGCAGTTCTCAGCTCCCAGTCCGATGATGTCTTGGTTGAGGAACGATGCGATGCTTGCCAGGTGGATGAATGGTGTGCAGATGACGACGTCGCAGTTGGGTTTGTCTGCTGCCAGGCAGTCGTTGAGTTCTTTAGCCAGTTGGATGCCTTCTTGCAGGTTCATGTTCATTTTCCAGTTGCCTGCTACGATTTTCTTTCTCATTTTCTTTGTTTTTTATGAATGATTGGTTGTTGTTGATTTTTTCTTTTTCTTGTTCTTTTTTCTGTTCCAAATCCATTTGATGGTGGCCCAGATGCGGTCGGCAAGAGTGAGGATGGCCAATGGGAGAACGAACCACATGAGGATTGCGGCCACCTTGCTGGCAGTAGAGTCGTCGGGAGTCTTCCCCACGGTCATCTGTTCCAGTCGCTTGTCCCATTTGGTGGCATCGGGAAGTCTGTTGTGGCTCCATTTCCTAACCACTTTTCCGTCTCTCATCATCAGCAGTCCGGGGTTGCTTCTTATGATGGTTTTCAGTGTTATGGCGTCAGTGATGAAGAAGGGATATTCCGCCCCGGTGAGTTCTCTCCATCTTTCCATTCCCTCCTCGCTGCTTGCCGTAAGACAATAGAAAGGGTATCCATTGTCTTGGCAGTATTCGTAGATTTGGTCTATTTCTCCAAAGTCGCTGTCGCTCGCTTGTTCCAGGTATGGTGAGATGAGCAGGAAAGTGTATCCATTGAAAGCGAGAATGGAGTCGGTGATGATGTCGCCCTCCAAAGTTTCTATGGAGAAGTCGTGAATGGGAGGCACGTATCCTTCCTCCGTCTGCACCGTTTTGCTGTCGATGAAAGTCCATGTGGAGTCGGGGTAGTTCTCCAATGTGAATTCTTTCCTTTGTCCGTCTTTCTCGAGTATGAAGGTGGTTTCGAATTGTGGTGGTTTCTCACCTTCAGGTATTTGCATGCCTTCTTGTATGTCGGTGCCCACCTTGTAAGGTCTGAAATCGAAGATGGGCAGGTCGTACAGGCACCAGATGCTGCACAAGATGATGAAGAGCAGAGTGTAGTTGATGACAATCCACTGGTTGGTCTTTGAGATGAACCTAACCATTTTCAGTGGTTTCCTACACACCACGATGGCTGCCGCCAGAAGGACGATGTTTTTTGCGAAAGTCTGTCCGTTGGTGAGCACCAGTGCGTCTCCGAAGCATCCGCAGTCGCTCACGGGATTGGCAATCCATATCCAGAGCGTGACGAGTGTCATGACAGCCATGAAAGCGACGATGAGTTTAGTCACCGTGCGTCGATGTATGGCAAAAAGTAGCAAGATGCCCAGACAGAACTCAATCGTGGAAAGGGCCACCGACATGCATAATGCCACCCAGTCGGGTAATGCTCCTTGCAAAGACAATGCCGTGAGGTAGTCCTGTATCTTGTATTGGGTGCCTAGCGGGTCGACGGCTTTGACGAACCCCGACAGGATCAGGGTGACCGCCAAGACGAACCGGCAGATGTTGACGAAGATGGTGCTAAGCTTGTTCACTGAGTTTGATGATGCCGAAAATGGCATAGTTGATGATGTCCATGTAGTTGGAGTCGATGCCTTCGGATGCTATGGTTTCTCCTTCCAGGTCTTCTATTTCTTTCACTCGTTGTATTTTAGTCAGGATGAAATCGGTGTAGCTGCTCACGCGCATCCCTCTCCACGCCTCTCCATAGTCATGGTTCTTCTTCAGCATGAGAGCCAAAGCCTCCTCGGCATGTTTGTCGTAAAGTGCCAGGGCTTCATCTGCTCCCATGTCGGGGCTGTCGGCATAGCCTTTCTTCAGTTGGATGAGTCCCACCAACCCATAGTTGACCAATGCGAGGAATTCCGGCCTGATGCCTTCTCCCACCAACGATTCCTTTTTCACCTCGAGTGAGCGTATGCGCATGGCTTTGATGAAGAGCTGGTCGGTGAGTGACGACGGCCGCATGATACGCCATGAAGGCCCGTAGTCGTGCAGTTTGTCTGCAAACACTTCCCTGCATTCAGCAAGTGCCTTTTTGAACTGCTTCTCTGTCATTGTGGGCTGTTGATTCATCGTTTCTTGCTTTTTCACTTTTTCGGTGCAAAATTAAGCATTTTCCATGAACGGAGCAAATTTCTAAGCAGATGATTGATGTTTGATGAATCAAAAGAGGGCATGGACCGTTGTGAAATGCTCTTAGAGGATGCCGTCCTTACGCGTTTGCGTGATTCTTGTTTTGAGGTTTTTGGTTGGAAAATTTTGTCACGTGCTATTTTTTCCTTAATTTCGCAGCCGAAATCCCGTTCACCCCTTTTTTCTGTTTTCAGATATCAATCCAAGACCATTCATGTTTAAAGAATATAGTGATGCCGAATTGGCACAAATCCTTGACCAAGACCTTTTCCATCAAGTTTCCGCCATAGCCGATGACTTGGGCGTGGAATGCTACGTCATCGGAGGTTATGTGCGTGACATTTTTCTGGAACGTCCTTCCAACGACATCGACATCGTGGTGGTGGGCAGTGGCATCGAGGTGGCCCGGCGTTTGAAGAAAAGTTTGGGCAAGAAGGCCCAACTGTCAGTCTTTAAGAATTTCGGCACGGCGCAGGTGAAATGTGACGGCCAGGAAGTGGAGTTTGTCGGTGCTCGTCGTGAGAGTTACTCCCGTGACAGTCGCAAACCCGTGGTGGAAGACGGCACGTTGGAAGACGACCAAAACCGTAGGGATTTCACTATCAATGCCTTGGCCATCTGCTTGAACAAAGAACGTTTCGGTGAGTTGGTGGACCCTTTCGGCGGCTTGGACGACATGTATTATCGCACCATCCGCACCCCCCTCGATCCCGATGTCACTTTCTCCGACGACCCCTTGCGGATGCTCCGTTGTGTCAGGTTTGCCACCCAGTTGAATTTCGACATCGAGCCTGAGACGTTTGATGCCCTTCAGCGCAATGCGGAGCGCATCAAGATCATCAGCGGTGAACGAGTCAGTGAGGAACTCAACAAGATTTTGAGTGCCAGGAATCCCAGCTTCGGTTTCGACTACTTGCAGCGTTGCGGCATCCTTTCGCTCATCCTGCCCGAGGTCAGCAAGCTCGACGAGGTGGAATCACGTAATGGCAGAGCCCACAAGAACAATTTTCTTCACACCCTCGAAGTGCTTGAAAATGTTTGTAAAAAATCTGACAATTTGTGGTTGCGTTGGGCAGCTCTGTTGCATGACATAGGCAAGCCGAAGAGCAAACGTTGGGACCCTCTTGTGGGATGGACCTTCCACAACCACAACTTCATCGGAATGAAGATGGTGCCAGAATTATTCAAACGTCTCAAGCTGCCCCTTGATGCGAAGATGAAGTATGTGCAGAAACTCGTTGAGCTTCATATGCGTCCCATAGTCATAGCCGATGAAGAGGTGACCGACAGTGCTGTGAGGCGTCTGCTCAATGATGCCGGTGACGACATCGACGACCTTATGACACTCTGTGAGGCAGACATCACCAGTAAGAACCGTGAAAAGAAACAACGTTTCCTCGACAATTTCATCGTTGTCAGGGAGAAACTTGTGGATTTGAAACAGAAAGACTACAAACGTCTTTTCCAACCTTGCATCGACGGCAATGAGATCATGGCGATGTTTGGTTTGGCGCCAGGTATGGAGGTAGGCATTCTCAAGAGCCATATCAAGGAGGCCGTACTCGACCAGAGGGTGGAGAACGAACCTGAGGCTTTGAGAAAGATGCTTGTTGAAAAATATCAACAAATGATGCGTGAAAAGTCGGGTGGGCAAAACGGCTGAAAAACGTGTAGGCAAAAGACTATTCGGCAAACAGGGCTTATGCTTAGGCGTCGGTGTATTGCCAAATAAAGTGTCATCTTTAATAATTTTCTGATTTTCAGTGCTATAAGGTTTTAATTCGTTTTAGGCCATCCCTTTTTTACTGTTTGCAAGATAGTGGTGTCAAGCCCTTTAAACAATAATATATGTTAAAAGTACACTTAAAAAAGGTGTGCAATGGGATATGTTTTGTATTTTTGTATGTTAAAAAAACCAAGAATAGAGCTTGACTTTTCACAAAATGTAAATTATTATAAAATCATAAGTATGAAAAAATCTAAATTCTTCTTGCTTGTAGCAGCTGCTGCATGCCTGGTGGCGTGTAGTGGAAAGAAAGGTGGCGGTATGAACTTTGGTGACAACGAGTTCCCCGTTCAGACTGTGGGAACATCCAGTGCCAATTCCGAAACCACCTATCCAGCATCCATCAAGGGTGTTCAGGATGTGGAGATACGCCCCAAGATCTCAGGTTTCATCACTCGTATCAATGTGCGTGAGGGTCAGAGCGTCAGTGCAGACCAGGTTCTTTTCGTTCTTGACAACGAGACCTATCAGGCCGCGGTTCGTCAGGCAGAGGCTTCGGTCAACCAGGCGAAGGCCGCGATCAGTACGGCAGAGGCTCAGCTCGCCACCGCCAAGTTGACCTATGACAACAGCACCGAGTTGCATAAGAACGGTGTGATAGGCGACTATGAGTTGCAGGCTGCCAGAAACACTTACAACAGTGCCCAGGCTCAGGTCAACCAAGCGCAGGCAGCCCTCCAGCAGGCCCAGGCCGGTCTGTCATCCGCTCGTGAGAATTTGAGTTTTTGCTATGTGAAGAGTCCTTCCAGCGGCGTGGTTGGCAGCCTTCCCTACAAGGTAGGTGCCCTCGTGAGTGCCCAGAGCAATCCTGCTCTCACCACCATTTCCAACATCAGCACCACAGAGGTATATTTCTCAGTAAACGAGAAAGACATATTGGAGATGACGAAGAATTCTGGTGGTATGAATGCAGCAGTCAATTCTTTCCCACCGCTTCGGCTCAAACTAGCCGACGGTTCCATCTACCCTTATCAGGGCCGTGTGGTGAAGGTGAGTGGTGTCATCGACTCCGGCACCGGTTCAGCCTCTATGATTGCTCAATTCCCCAATCCCGAGCATTTGCTCAAGAGTGGCGGTTCAGGCTCCATTATAGTCCCTCGTGAGAACAGTTCGGCCATCGTCCTACCGCAAGCTTGTGTCTCAGAGGTGCAGGACAAGAAGTTTGTTTACACCGTTGGAGCCGACAACAAGGTGAAATACACCGAGATTACCGTCAGTCCTCAGAACGATGGCGTCAACTATGTTGTGACAAGCGGCCTGAATGTAGGCGACAAGTATGTCACCAACGGTTTGACAAAACTCAGTGACGGCATGGAGATTGTGCCCATCACCCCGGAGCAGTACCAGAAGAAAATCAACGAGTCTGGGAAAATCGGCACCGACGGTACGGCAAAAGGATTTGTCGATGCCATGACGGGTAAGGAGAAATAACAGATACGACTCACTTTTGAGACCCAGTAAAATCAACAACAGACAACATGACATTTACAACATTCATAAAGCGCCCTGTGCTGTCGACGGTGATTTCCATCGTCATCGTGCTCTTGGGCTTTATCGGACTGGCGACTCTCCCCGTCGAGCAGTATCCAGACATTGCGCCTCCCACTGTCGTGGTGTTCACCAGCTATCCCGGTGCTGATGCCGAGACGGTGAAAAACTCAGTGCTCGTGCCTCTGGAAGAGAGCATCAACGGTGTGGAAGGCATGGACTATATCAGTTCTTCCGCCTCCAGTGGTTCGGCAAGCCTTTCCATTCTGTTCACTCAAGGCATGAACGCTGACATGTGCGCCGTCAATGTTCAGAACCGTGTTCAACAGGCGTTGGCCCTTCTGCCTGCCGAAGTAACGAGGATTGGTGTCACTGTGATGAAGCGTCAGACCTCCCAGGTGATGATGTACACCCTCACCAGTGACGGACGTTATGATGACGAATTCCTCACCAACTATAGCAACATCAACGTGATTCCCGCCCTCAAGCGTATCCAAGGCGTGGGCGACGTGCAGTCGCCGGGTATGAAGAGCTACTCCATGCGCATCTGGCTCGACCCAGAGGTGATGAAGCAGTATAACCTGATGCCTTCCGACATCTCCAACGTGCTGGCGGAACAGAACGTGGAGGCGGCGCCCGGTACTTTTGGCGAGCTTTCCGATGTGGCATACGAATATTCGATGCGCTATACCGGACGTCTGAAAACCGCAGAGGAATTTGGCAATATCATCATCAAGAGTGACAATGTCGGCAACACCATCAAGTTGAAGGATGTGGCCAAGGTGGAACTTGGCGGCTTGCAATATACTGTGTCGATGAAGAACAACAACATCCCCTCAGTGATGGGTATGGTTCAGCAGATTGCCGGTTCGAATGCCAACGAGATAGCCAAGAATGTGAAGAAGGAACTCGAAGAACAGGCCAAGTTGTTCCCTCCGGGCATGACCTACAAGATCAACTATGACGTCACTGAGTTCCTCTATGCTAGTATCGAGGAAGTGGTTTTCACCCTTGTGATGACCCTCTTGCTCGTCTTCCTCGTGGTGTATATCTTCTTGCAGGACTTCCGCTCCACGTTGATTCCTATGATAGCCGTTCCGGTATCTCTCATCGGTACGTTCTTCTTCCTCAAGATCTTTGGGTTCTCCATCAACCTTCTCACCCTCTCCGCATTGCTTCTGGCCATCGCCATCGTGGTGGACGACGCCATCGTGGTGGTAGAGGCGGTGCACGCCAAGTTGGACCAAGGTTACAAGAGTTCGCTCAAAGCATCCATCGACGCGATGAACGAGATATCGGGCGCCATCATCTCCATCACGCTGGTGATGGCTTCGGTGTTCATCCCCGTGTCGTTCATCGGTGGCACCACGGGAACATTCTATAGGGAGTTCGGCATCACCATGGCGGTGTCCATCTTCATCTCGGCCCTCAACGCCCTCACGCTGTCGCCGGCCCTCTGCGCCATCTTCCTCAAACCCCGTGACGCGGAAGGCAAAGAGGTGAAGATGTCGCGTATCGACCGGTTCCATGCCGCATTCAACACCTCCTACGAGAAGATACTTGGCAAATACAAGAGCCGCGTGGAAAAACTGGTGCGCAAGCCCATCGCCATCGGCATTGCTGTCGTCATCGGTATCGCAGCATTGGTCGTGACCATGCAAACCACCAAGTCGGGCTTGGTGCCGAGTGAGGATACGGGAACGCTCTTCTGCACCGTCTCCATGCCGCCAGCTACTTCGGTAGCTCGTACACGTCAGGTCATCAACGAGGTGGACTCCATCCTCGCCTCCAACCCAGCCATCCAATCGCGAGAGCAAATCCAGGGTTATAACTTCATTGCCGGTTCGGGTAGCGACCAGGCCACCTTCATCATCAAGCTCAAACCCTTCGAGGAGCGGCAGAAAGGATTCTGGTGGAAACTCTCCGGACTTTGGCAGGGAGATGGCGCCTATCGCTTCCTTGTCAATCCTTATGACGCCAACTCTGTCATCGGCATGATCTTCAAGCAGACGGCATCCATCAAGGACGCACAGATATTGGCCTTCTCACCTCCCATGATCCCAGGCTTCTCCGCCAACAGTGGCGTGTCTCTTGTGATGCAAGACCGCACCGGCGGCGACCTCAAGGCATTTTTCAACATTGTGAAGGGATATCTCGAGGAACTCAACAAGCGGCCAGAGATACAGACCGCCCAGACGTCCTACAATCCGAATTATCCTCAGTATATGATCCATATGGATGTGGCGAAGTGCAAGCAGGCAGGCATCTCACCCAACACCGTGCTCACCACCCTTCAAGGTTATTACGGCGGTCTCTACGCCTCCAACTTCAATGCGTATGGAAAGCTGTTCCGTGTGATGGTGCAGGCGTCTCCCGAATGCAGGATGACTCCCGAGAGCCTCAACAGCGTCTATGTGCGCACACCGTCGGGTATGGCCCCGGTCAAAGAGTTCTGCTCTATCGAGCGCGTCTATGGCCCTTCGAACATCAACCGCTTCAACCTCTTCACGGCCATCAACGTCACCGCCACGGTGGCCGACGGCTATTCCACCGGTGAAGCCATCAAGGCGGTAGAGGAGGTGGCCAGCCAGCAATTGCCTGCCGGCTACACCTATGACTACTCAGGACTTACTCGCCAGGAGGCACAGTCAAGCAACTCCACGGCGTTGATCTTCGTCCTCTGTATCGTGTTCATCTACCTCATCCTTGCAGCACAGTATGAGAGTTACATCCTTCCTTTAGCGGTGATTCTCTCCGTGCCTTTCGGCCTTGCCGGCGCGTTCTTGTTCACCCAGTTGTTCGGGCACTCCAACGACATCTACATGCAGATTTCGCTGATCATGCTCATCGGTCTGCTTGCCAAGAACGCCATCCTTATCGTACAGTTCGCCCTCGAACGTCGTGAGTTGGGCATGGCCATCTCTTGGTCGGCCATACTCGGTGCTGCAGCCCGTCTGCGCCCGATTTTGATGACCTCCCTTGCCATGATCATCGGCTTGCTCCCCATGATGTTCGCATCGGGAGTGGGAAAGAATGGCAACCAGACCCTTGGAGCGGCAGCCATCGGCGGCATGTTGATTGGTACCATGCTGCAGATTTTCGTGGTACCCACGCTCTTCGTCATCTTCCAATCGCTTCAGGAGAAGATTTCCCCGATGAAGTTCGAGGATGACAACAGCAGCGAGGTGAAAGCCGAGTTGGAGCAATATGTTCACCATGCAAACAATTACACTGTGGAGGAATAAAAAGTATGAAGAAAACAACATTTATCATTGCTGTGGCTTTCGCCCTCATGCTTGTTGGTTGCAAGTCGCTCAAGCAGTCGCTTTTCGCTCCCTATGAGCGTCCCGATGTCAACACCACAGGACTGATACGCGACGTCGTCTCCAATACCGACACGCTCGTGTCCAACGCCGATACCAACTTCGGCAACCTGCCTTGGCGGGAGGTGTTCACCGACCCCCAGTTGCAGGTACTCATCCAGCAGACGCTCGACAACAATGTCGACATGCTCAACGCCGCCCTCAATGTGGAGATGGCGGAAGCCCAGTTGAGAGCAGCACGTCTGGCCTTCCTTCCACAGTTCACCTTCTCACCGTCGGGAACCCTTTCCACATTGGACTTCGGCCCAGTGTCCAAGTCCTATCAGTTGCCTGTGGCCATCAGTTGGAATGCCGACCTCTTCGGCAACCTTCTGTCGCAGAAGCGTGCCGCCCAGACGGCGTTGCTCGCCACACACGACTATCAGGTGGTGGTGCAGACCAACCTCATCAAGGGTGTGGCCAACATGTATTACACGCTGCTCATGCTCGACCGCCAAGTGGAGATACTCGATGATATGGAAAGCCTCACCAAGGACACCTGGGACATGATGAAGTTGCAGATGGACTTGGGGCGCGCCCGTTCCACCAGCGTGCAAAGTGCCGAGGCCAACTATTACTCTGTTCAGACGAGGGCCGTGGAGATGAAGCGTCAGATTCGCGAGGTTGAGAATTCACTTTCCCTCCTCATGGGGCAGTCGGCACAGGCCATCTCCAGGGGTAAGTTGAAGGACCAGAACCTCCCGTCGAAATTCGCCACCGGCGTGGGCATCCAATTGCTTGCCAACCGTGCCGACGTGCATTATGCAGAGATGAATCTCGCCAAGTGCTTCTATGGCATCGAGACGGCGAGGAGCCGGTTCTATCCCAGCCTCACCATCTCGCCCACCGCAGCCTTCACCAACAGTGCCGGCATGGTGTCCAACCCAGGCAAGGTGTTGCTCTCGGTGGTGGGAAATCTCACTCAACCTCTTTTTATGAAAGGTCAGCTCACGCAGGGTCTGCGCGTTGCCGAGGCCCAGTATGAGCAAGCTTACAACAGTTGGCAGAACGCCGTTCTCAAGGCCGGCAACGAAGTGAGCGACGCCCTTGTGCTTTACAAGGCTTCCGTGGACAAGATTGCCCTTGAAGAGAAGCAGGTGGAGACGTTGGAGAAGAATGTGGAGCACACCAAGATGCTTTTCAAGAGTTCCAGCAGCTCCTACCTTGAGGTCATCAGCGCCCAGCAGGCCTTGCTCAACGCTCAAATCTCCCTCGTCTCCGACCAGTTCTACAAGATGCAGGCCGTTGTCAACCTGTACAACGCCTTGGGCGGTGGTGGAAAATAGTCTTAACAACGAAATCGAAACAACATGGCAAGTGATATCAGTCCAAGAGCAGAAATCGACCCCAGGGCATCCATTGGGGACAACTGCAAAATATTCCCCTTCGTCTATATCGAGGGCGATGTGGTCATTGGCGACAACTGCATCATCTTCCCCTTCACCAGCATCCTCAACGGTTCGAGGATAGGAAAAGGCAACAAGATACACCAAGGTTCAGTCATCGCCGCACTCCCCCAGGACTTTGAGTTCAGGGGGGAGAAGAGCGAGTGCATCATTGGCGACAACAACATCATCCGTGAGAACGTGGTCATCAACAGGGCCACGCACACCGGTGGGCAGACCGTCATCGGACATGACAACTTCCTCATGGAGGGTGTCCATATCTCACATGACACGAAAATCGGCAACAATTGCGTCTTCGGCTATGGTACCAAGATTGCCGGCGACTGCATCATCGAGGATGGTGCCATCTTCTCCACCAGCGTAGTGGAGAATGCCGCCACCCGCGTGGGAGCAGGGGCCATGCTTCAGGCGGGCACCACGTTCTCAAAGGATGTCCCTCCCTACATCATAGCAGGCGGCAATCCTGTGAAATACGGCGGTGTCAACACCACCGTCCTCTCGATGGCTGGTGTTTCGGAAAAAGTGCAGAAGCACATCGCCAATGCCTACCGCCTCGTCTTCCATGGACAGAACAGCGTTGAAGATGCCATCCTCCAGGTGAAAGAGCAGGTCCCCGACAGTCCGGAGATCAAGCACATCATAGAGTTCATCAACGACACCGAGAGGGGTATCATCACGAAAATGTAAACCTTTATGGTTCTTAGGGTCCTTAAGGTCCTTAAGGCCTTTAATGTCCTTCACGCATATTCCTGTCAATGGGGTATGTGAAGCGATGCAAGCGAAGCCGCCAGTCCTGTTTCAGAGGATTGGCGGTTTTGCTGATATCCCATCTTTGCTGTTTTTCATCCCGAAAAAGAGGATTTGGCTTTTTTATCCCGAATTGGCGAATTGACTGTTTTTTTGTTATCCCGAATTAGAGAATTTGCGAATTTCCTATTGTAGCTGAGTAAAAATGTAGTCGCGGGCGATGTCGCCCGCGACTTTCTTATCATGGAATTTTAGCAAGTTATTTTCCCCTGCTTTTTGCCATATGTTTGCAAGGTGATGCAAAGATAGGCCGATGCTGTTTCAAATCGTGGTACAAGTGAGAGAAAAATAACGAAAAACAACGTTTTTCAGTCTTTTTCCGAGCGTCAGGCGATTCTCTGGAGGAAAATCGTGGTACAAGCTACGCCAAGAATGTTCTGCCGGATTTGCAATCCGGCAGAAAAGAATATCAGGATTTGTAATCCGCTAAAATCGTTGTTCACAGGATTTTATGCTCGATTTAATCGGATTGGAAATCCTTATATTACCTTCAGCCGGATTGCAAATCCGGCTGAACATCCTTGTCGTTGTTTGCCGGCTGAACATCCTCGTGGTACAAGCTACGCCAAAAATGTTCTGCCGGATTTGCAATCCGGCAGAACAGAATATCAGGATTTGTAATCCGCTAAAATCGTTGTTCACAGGATTTTATGCCCGATT
>JAFWSS010000188.1 GCA_017524385.1 Prevotella sp. | reverse complement strand
GGGGCGGGGATATGCGCACACACCTTTTGCTCACGACAAATTGACGCAACGCATTGAGCATTCTTGGCGTTTGACTCATTGAGCATTTTTGTTTTTTACAGAATGGAACTATTTTGAAAATACTTCCGATTGATGCAACCACACAGGTAGGAAAATATTAGGTTTACTATCCAATAAACGCTTGTTTTACAACAGGTTATTACCGATTAAATCGGATTGAAAAACTTGTCGCCAAGAATGTTCTGTCAGAACCACGCCGATAATGACGATTTTAGCGGATTACAAATCCTGATATTATTCACATCGGGATTGCAAATCCCGATGAACATTCTTGGCGAATGTTCTATCTGGTGACAAGTAAATGATATTAGAAACCATAATGGCCATGGCCCCCTATTTCTGATTCCCATACACCCCGAAGAGGTTGTCACTTTCGACAAGTTCGATGACCTCGTTTTCCACGGGTGTGCGCTTGACAATCTCGTTCTCACGCCAGAATGTCGGGTCGTAGCCTTTTTGCGAGATTTCCCTCAGGAGATTGTTGTCGAATCCCAGTTTTTTCTTTGCAGAGGAGAATCGCTCCCCCACGTTGTATAAAAGTCCCGAGGTGCGATATTTCTTGCCAAAATCCTGAAAACTCACATCGAAATGGACGCTCTGCACCTCCGTGAAGCCGTTGTCCTGCATGTAGTTGACCTCGAAGGAGTAATCGACGGGCACCACATGCACTTGCCCCCTGACCGAGTTTTCCACGTTGTCCTTATGTCCGATTCCCTTGTATTGCAGCAGTTCAAAGGTCTCAGCATCGACATACAGGTCGCATTCCACCGACCATATCTCCATATCCCTCGGCACGAAGTGCAGCACATACATGTCGCGCTCCCCATCGCTCATCCTGTGGCATTCCACCTGGTAATACTTGCGGTAAAAATCAACGAGAGGCACGAGTTGCTCTTTTGGCATGAAATTGTTGTCAAGCACCGGCACCTGTGCAAAGGTGTAGTAATTGAGCGGGTTGGCGGTGAGCGAACTGGCCACCGTCCAGTATCTTCCGGTGAGCAGAACGAGGTCTCTCACCTGCAAGGAAGACAGGCCGGTGAAGAAGGTTTCGAGGAAAGTGGTGCATCTGTTGTCGGTAAACGTCGTCTGCCTGTAGAAGAACTGGTATCGCTCCCATTTCCATTTGCGGAACTCACTCCGCTGCTTGCCCCTCACCTTGTCCACATAGTATTCTGAACTGTGGACAAGCACCTCGTCGAGCGTATGGTCCTCCGCCTCCAGAGTCACTTTTCTCCCCACCTTCAGGGCAGGGATTTTGACGGTCTTGTATCCCACGTAGGAAAAGCGTAGGACATCAGTGGAGTCGACATCGATGGCAAACTCGCCCTCCATGTTGGAGATGGTGTTCTTATCGGCATCGACATATACCGACGCCAGCGGCAGTGCTTCGCCTTTCTTGCCGACGATTTTCGATTCGATATGCAACTGGGCTGATGCCACACCCACGTGCAGCACCAGCCCCGCCAGTATCAACAGCCATTTAGACTGTGCAATGTGTTTCATATTCTTTGTTCAGGAGTTAAAGAGGAGTTAAAGGGGAGTTAAAGAGGAGTTAAAGGGACATATGTTCACTTCGTTGGAGAGCCTTTTTCAGGAGTTAAAGAGGAGTTAAAGGGACATATGTTCACTTCGTTCTCATTGCTTATCCATCATGATGAAGCCATTTTTGCCCAGACCTTCCGCCGAGATGCTCAAGCCCTCGCTGAAGCTGTTGTTGTAGAAGGATACGGTGGCCCTTCCGTTGGCATCTGTCACGACGCCGGGGTTCCAATAAATGGTCCTCCTATAGTCGCCTTGCTCAGGCAGCGGTTCCTTGCTGTAGTCCACATGGTAGAACTCATCGGGTTCGCTCAAACCTTGGAAGTTGATGCGGAAGCCAAAGAGGTTGGGGGCCGGTTTGCTGTTGGGGAAAATTTCTTCAGTCTGGAACTCCATGATGGCCGTCAATGGCTTGTCGAAGTTTGCTGCATTCTTCGGGTCGAAGTGTCCGAGTCGGTCATGATGCGTCCATGGCCTGTGGATGAGCGAGCGGTCGGCGACATCAGCAAAGAGCTGTATGGTCTTGAAGTTGATATCGTGCGGGAAGAACTTCATCCCCGGTGGCAGGTTCTCATCATAGCCGTAGCTTCCTGGAGACACGAATCCAGTGTTGGGACCGAGCAAGTCGCCATCCACCATGTCGTAGACGTTTCCATAGATGCCAATGAGCATCAACAGTTTGTAGAAGCCACTATAAGCCAGGTAGGTTTGGTCGAACTTGTATTCCGCCTGCCCCTGCATCCTGTTGTAGATGCGTTGTGAATTGACTTTCTTGGAGAGGTATGACGGAGTGGGACTTGGCATTGGACCATGATCCGCCTTCATCCTTTCCTCCTCGTCTTTCTTGAAGCGTATCATATCGGCGAAGAAGCGGTCGTCGGCGAAATTGTTCTGCACGCTGCCATCCCTCTCAGCCCCTGGGTTCCACCATCCACCCTTCTCTGCATCGTTGCCCATGAGGAGGAAATTATCTCCCAGGCTCATACCAAGATAGTTTTCCGTGTAATGGAACTCATTGATGGAGCCGAAGATATTGGAGAGATAGGTCATCATATCATTCACATCGATGACGGCGACGGGTTTCCTTCCCGAGATGTCGGCCCAGTGGCGTTTTTTCTCCTTGACAACCTCGCTGAGGATGTAGGTCTTGGTCTTTTCGTCATAGTAGGTGATGGTGTCCTGCCGGGTTTTCCTTGCCATCCATCCGTCGCGGAAGATGTTCTTGTCCACCTCCTCGTTGAGCGCCCATGTCTCATAGTAGTCGTAGTTTCTTGCCACGGGCGAATAGGGGTTGAGGGGTATGATGTGCTTGTCGATCCAATGCATGGGCACACCCTTGGTGTGTACGGTGATGTTGTGCCCCTTCACGCCGGCTTCCGCTTTTCCGATTTTCTCTGCACTTTCCTTGTTGACGGTCAACGACATCCTTCCTTTCCCGTAGAAGGGGTTGAGGTTGAACATGAAGAATCCGAGGGAGTCGGTTTTTATTTCCGCCTCGACGTTGCCGTTATAAGGCGTAGTGAGTTCGTTGAACACCCAGAGGGGTTTGTCTGCCCTCTTCCACAAAGCATAGTCGTAGGTGCCGTGGTCGTCCACGAGCCTTCCCCTGAAATTGAGTCCCCTCTCCACGACGAAGAGAGGTTCCCATTTCGCACCTTCGCCCATCATTTTCTCAAACTCATACCTTGTCCATCCCTGCACCATGAGCAGATTGTCGAGAGCCGCCCTGTGCTCTTGGTCATCGCTCTCGAAATAGTATTCGGGGTGTGGAATGAAACCCTTCACCTCGCTGGAGAGGAGGAGATAGGAGAGCATGTTGTCATCGGCATAGGTGTCGTCGTGGAACCGTTTGTCGGTGACGGCCACAGCGAAGTGGTTCCTTCCCTTGACGGGGTTTCCATCCTTGTCCACCACCTGGCATTGTATTTCCACCTGCTGGTTGGGCGTGAGCCGGTCTTCGTTCTCAGGCATCTCCACCTTGATTCTCATGCCATCCATGTCGTGCTTGTTGACGAAAACGAGCCTTTGCGCCACCACCTTACCCTCTGTGTTGTAGAGTGTGAAGACATTGACACCGGTCTGCATGTCATTGTCGCTGACGGTCATCTGTTGGCTCTTCACATTCCTCAGGTCCACGATGCCGCTCTTTAGCGTGCGTCCCCTGGAGGTGACGCTGATGCCCAATTGCAGTCCCTCTGTCTTGTCGTTTCGTGCGATGACGGCTTTCCATCCCTCTCCAACTCTTGTCACATTGAGCGAGACACCTTTCTTATGAGCCTTGGGCAACGAGAAGGTGTAGTCCTTGCCATTGTAATTGGTCTTCAGTTTCAGTCCCCTTGCCCATTCGTCGTCACTTTCGTCGCTCTCGTCAGTGGTGACAGAGAACACACCCCTGCCGGCATAGTCGGTCTTGAAGGTTCCTATCTCCTTGCCCTTCCTGAGGATGGACCCTTCTATGTTGAGCGTGCGTCCGTCCGTGGTGTGTGCCTGGAACGCCACCCTTGTCGGTACGTCGCGCACCATGTTACCACCTTCGGGATAGAAATCGATTTTCAAGCGGTCCTTCGTGCCAGCCTCCACCGGTGCTGTGATTTTAGGCAGCACGGGGATTTTCCTTTGCTCATAATGACCTTTTTCCACCTGTTCATAGACGGGGAACACCCTGCTGAAGATGCCTGCATTCCCATTCAGGTAGTGTTGGAAACGCTCACCATAGAATTCCTTGGTCAAAATGCCGGTGAAGGCGTCCCATCCGTGTCCGTTGCCGGGAGCGAAGTTGAGCATCCACGCGGTGTAGGCCCTTACCTCGTAAAATCCAGCGTTGAGGGTGTCCTTGAGGTGGAAGGAGCCGTTGGCCTGTCCGTTCCTCACCATCAGTTTCTGCGTCTCGATGGGGTAGCCGATGGGGTTGACCAATTCCACGTAAAGTATGCGGCTGAGGTCAGAGGCCTTCAGCGAGGTGTCGTCCACCACGAAAGCCTTGTAATAGATGTGCTCCCCTTTATAGTAAGAGGTGTTGTCGAAATGGAGATACACCCTCTCCTGGGGATTTTTCTTAGCGAACTGTTCAAAATTGGTTTGCAGCGCCTCCAGTTTCAAGCGTTCGTCTTCATCTTGCGCCATGGCCAAGATGGGTGCCATAGCCAGCATCAATAAGAACATTGTTTTACGCATAACTCTGCTAGTTTAATAGTTTTTTGCAAAAATAAAGGGATTTTTTGCTAAAAACAAGGATTTTCCCCTATGGTGTCGGGGGGAAATCCCCCAAATGCGAGGGGGAAATCCCTAAAAAGATTGAAAATTGAATTTTTGGAGCAGCGAGAGCAGAGTCAAGCTTGCTTGAACTCTGCCGAGTCGCGACAAAAATCAGCGAAGCTAAGATTGAAGATTGAAGATTGAGTCTACTTGAAAAAGTGGACAGAGAGCAAAAGGGCGGTGCGCATATCCCCTCCCCTCGCAGGGGAGGGGTTGGGGTGGGGTGAATAAGTCTTGAAAAACAACAAGTTACAGGCCCCACCCCTGCCCCTCCCCTTGAGGGGAGGGGATAACTAACACCAATATTTGCTCAAGCAGGACTTTT
>JAFWSS010000187.1 GCA_017524385.1 Prevotella sp. | reverse complement strand
CCATAGAGCTGCTGGAGGGCAAGGGGTACGAGTACCTGTATGGGCCTGACATTGCGCCTGAAGGGGAGAACCCCATGCGGTCGACGTTGGAGGAGGTAGTGCTGCGCGGGAAACTGGAGGATGCTGTGCGAAGACTTAACCCCCAGTTGCCAGTGGCGGTGTTGGAGGATGCAGTAAGGACGGTAATGCGTATCGGCTCGACTGACCTGCTTGCCGACAACGAACAGTTCCACGAGCTACTGACGCAGGGAGTGACGGTGTCGGTGTACGAGAAGGGTGAGGAGCGTGGCAAGCCAGTGAGGTTGGTGGACTTCGACGACCCGTGGAACAACGAATTCACCGTGGTCAACCAGTTCACTGTGATAGAAGACGGTCATAACCTGCGACCCGACGTGGTGCTGTTTGTCAACGGACTGCCGCTGGTGGTGATAGAACTGAAGAATGCCGCCGACGAGGAAGCCACCGTCACTAAGGCATACGACCAAATATGCACTTACAAAGAGCAGATACCCTCGCTGTTCAGATACAACGAAGTCATTGTCATCAGCGATGGCTTGGAGGCCAAGGCAGGCACTTTGTCTTCGGGCATGAGCCGTTTCTCCGCATGGAAGAGTGAAGACGGTGAGACTGTGGCATCGCATCTGGTAGGCGAGCTAGAGGTGTTGGTGCGCGGTATGCTCAACCCCGAGACCCTGCTCGACTTGGTACGCTCGTTCACGGTATTCGAGAAAGACAAACACGAGGACAAGGAAACAGGCCAAATCACCATCACGACGGTGAAGAAGCTGGCGGCTTACCACCAATACTATGCCGTCAACAAGGCGGTAGAGTCCACACTTAGAGCCACAGGAATCAACAGCAAGGTACCCTTCTCTGCTGAGTCACCTATTAACTTTGGCTTTAAGAGCGTTAAAGAACAGGCTGAGGGCGACCACCGTGCCGGAGTGGTGTGGCACACGCAGGGCAGCGGCAAGTCGCTGTCGATGGTGTTCTACACGGGCAAGATAGTGCAACGGCTGAACAATCCTACGGTCGTTGTCATCACCGACAGGAATGACTTAGACGACCAACTGTTTGAGACCTTTGTATCGTCGAAACAACTATTAAGACAGACACCCATACAGGCTGAGAGCCGCGAGCATTTGAAAAGTCTGTTGCAAGTGCAGTCGGGAGGCGTAGTCTTTACCACCATACAGAAATTCCAGCCCGAGGAGGGCAATGTCTATGACCTGCTGACCGATCGCACTAATGTAGTTGTAATTGCTGACGAGGCACACCGCACACAATACGGCTTTAAAGCCAAGGCTGTGGAGGTGAGGAACGAGGCGGATGAGGTGATAGGCTCCGAAATCAAATACGGCTTTGCCAAATACTTGCGTGATGCACTGCCCAATGCCACTTATATCGGCTTCACAGGCACACCCATAGAGTTGACCGACAAGAACACACCCGCTGTCTTCGGCAACTATATTGACGTGTACGACATCGCCCAGGCGGTGGAAGACGGTGCCACGGTGCGCATCTTCTACGAGAGCCGCCTGGCCAAGATAGAATTGAGTGCTGAAGGGCGCAAACTGGTGGAGGAATTGGACAAGGAACTTGACGTGAAAGGGATGGACGATGTGCAGAAAGCCAAAGCCAAATGGACACAACTGGAAGCATTGATTGGCAGTCCCAGCCGCGTGAAGAACATCGCCCGCGATATTGTGGAGCACTTTGAGGCGCGCCAACAGGTATTCGAGGGCAAGGCGATGATTGTAGCCATGAGCCGCAGAATTGCAGTAGAACTCTATAATGAAATCATCAAACTGAGACCTGAATGGCATAGTGACGACCTGCAAAAGGGCGTGATAAAAGTGGTGATGACCACCTCAGCCTCCGACGGCCCATCCATCGCCAAGCACCACACCACCAAAGCCGACCGCCATACCCTCGCAGAGAGAATGAAAGACCCCGATGACGAGCTGAAGATGGTGATAGTGCGCGACATGTGGCTGACAGGCTTTGATGTACCATGCCTGCACACCCTCTATATCGACAAACCTATGCAGGGGCACAACCTGATGCAGGCCATCGCCCGTGTGAACCGCGTCTATAAAGACAAGCCCGGCGGCTTAGTGGTGGACTACCTCGGCATTGCTGCCGACCTGAAGAAAGCCTTGTCGTTCTACTCCGATGCGGGAGGTAAAGGCGACCCCACACAGCAGCAGTCGCAAGCAGTGGACCTCATGAAGGAAAAACTGGAGGTGGTGGAGCAGATGCTGCACGGGTTGGACTGGCAGCAGTACTTCTCCGCCGACACCTCTGGCAAACTGTCGTGGATTCTCAAAACCGAAGATTTCATCCTCGGATTAGAGGACGGCAAGAAGCGTTTTGTCAACGAAGTGACTGCGTTAGGCAAGGCTTTCGCTTTGGCCATTCCGCACGAGGAAGCCATGGCAGTGAAGGACGAAGTGGCTTTTTTCCAAGCAGTGAAAGCCCGCCTATGTAAGTTCGACGCCAAACCAGATGGTCATACCAACGAAGAGATTGAGACCACTATAAGGCAAGTAATAGACCACGCGTTGGTGTCTGAAAAGGTGATAGACCTTTTTGATG
>JAFWSS010000186.1 GCA_017524385.1 Prevotella sp. | reverse complement strand
CTCCGTCCTGACGCCAGCTTCGAGCAGACCACGACTCGTGCCGCCCAGCGTGCAGCCCTGGAGGCTCAGAAGGATGGTGCTACCACCGCCGACTGGACGCCGGAGGACGAGGAGGAGGAGGACGAGCCCTAAGACCCCCTCCTCACTCCCCCTCAAGGCAATGAAGGGTGAAAGCAGACTCTCCCCCCGCCCTCCCTTTTAGGGAGGGAGCGAATACCAATGACTCTTGACAATCCCCAAGCACACGCCCTGCAATGGTAATTACTCTCCCCCTTGAGGGGGAGTGGGGAGGGGTCTGAAAAAAACAAGAAAAACCCCATTGTGAGTGGTCAGGCTCTGCGAGCCTTGGTGTCACGTAGCTGATTTCCCTGGTGAGAGCAGGCTCTCCCCGATAAAATCCCCTCCGCACCACCAACCTTCGGTTTGACCACTCTCAATGGAAAAAACAACGCTTCGCTCAAAAACAATCTGCGGACTTGAACCACATTGGAAATCGCAAACGGACTGGTTTGTTTTTCAGTGAGCTGTAGCGAACGGTGTTCTTCAAGTATGAAGCACGGTGTCAATCTTTCAGCGGAAGTTCGTTTCCGATGGGGGTCTGTGATTTGGGACAAATCTGTGATTGTCTTGTGAGCGGCTTGAAAGCTTGCTTGCGGAAGCCGTCTCACGAGATAAGCACAAAGGTCGAAGACCACAGACGCACAGAGGTGTTTTTATGGTTTTTTGTCAAATTCAATCGAAAAGAAAGGAGGTTTCCTATGAACGAACAGAAGAAGAAGACAATCAAGAGGATTGTGGATATCATCATCACGATTCTCACTGCCTTGCTCACCACCTTCTCGGCCAATGCTGCTGGATTGGTATGATTTGTGTACACAAATTCTCTCGAAAACGAGGGTGAGCAATACCCCCCGGAATGCCAGGAAACAGGGGACACGCACACCAAAGGAGTGTCCTATCTGAATGCTGGGCGACCCTGTCAGGGTCGGTGTTGCCATTGCCATCCTATCCGCAGGTCGTACCGACCTACGGCTATTGAGAGGAGACGCTTTTAGCGTCTTTTGGATAAACAGAAAAAAGGGAAATTCTCGATAGAATCTCCCTTTTTTTGATGTTTTGGGGGGTGTCGGGCTCATTATTTGATGTGCCAGGGACTCCTTTTTTGATGTTTTTGGGGTTGTCGGGCTCTGTACTTGAGGTTGCCGGTGACTCCCTTTTTTGATGTTTTTTGGGCGTTGGGCTCAATATTTGAAGTTGCCGGTGACGGTGCCACCCTGTCCGCTGACGAAGGTGTTGTCGAGCTTGATGCCTTGGGACTTGGAGCCGGTGTTGGTGACGGTGAGGGTGCCACCTGTGGCTACGAGTGTTTCGGCACGGACACCGCGGGACTTGGGCCCTGTAGCGTTGACGGTGGTGGTGCCTCCGGCGATGGTCAGCGTCTGGTCTGCTTTCAGTCCTGTAGCACGGTCTTCCTCTTCTGTGTCGGTGTAGACACCTAACCCAGCGGGGCATCTACATCAAGGACGGGAAGAAGGTTCTGATTAAGTGAGCGGCATGAAAGCTTGTATGCAGATGCCAGAACGCGAGGAACGTATCTAAGGTTGTGGGAAGTCTAAATAATGCGTTTTAATGTGAGATAATACAATAGTCCTCCACTTTTTCCAACTTTTCTCTATAAAATTGCAATAATCCAGCCACTTCTCAACATTTTTCACCCTTTCTCTTCTCCACTTTACACAATTATCCCTAACTTTGCAGCGGGTTTCAACCATAATGGCCCTTCTACAGGATTTTAAAGTATATTATTGAGAATATGGAAGCGTTAACGAATAGGACGGTGTTCACTCCAGCACAGACGGCAATCATCAATGCTGTGGCTCACTTACGGACAGACGAAGAAGTGATGCTGCTGAAACGTGCCATCTCTCATTTCTTTTTTGAACGTGCCAATCAAGAGATGGACAAGCTTTGGGAAACAGGAGCTTGGAATGAGCAGACTCTTGAAGATTTGAAAACAGCACATCATCGGACTCCATACGTAACCCCGTAATGAGAGCTGTTGTTATTGACACCAACTGCCTGCTTCAGATGATTTCCCGGCACAGTCCATATTTTGCTGTGTGGAAAGCATTTGATGAGGGCAAGTATTTGTTGTGCGTGTCCAATGAAATTATCTGCGAATATCAGGAAATCATCGGACGAATAGCCAATCAATTTGTGGCAGAAAATGTTGTAGAGTTTATTTTGAACAGTCCTTTCTGCTTACGCTATGACCCACAATACCACTTTAACCTCATTATCCAAGATCCTGATGACAACAAATTTGTGGATTGTGCCATAATCGCTAATGCGGATTATATTGTCAGTGAAGATTCCCACTTCAAGATGCTGGAAACCATACACTTTCCTAAAGTGAATCTGATAACTCTTGAAAATTTCAAGAGTGATATATTACAAGGTGGATGAAACACGATAAGTATATTAGGGAAAAAGGTTATGATTAAGTGAGTGACATGAACGCTTTCTGAGTCGCGAACGTGAAGAACGTATGTAAGAGGATGGAATGAATTCATGTGGGAGATGACGCAGAAGTAGTCCTTGGGGTAAATAAAAAAGGGAGATTCTCGATGGAATCTCCCTTTTTTGATGTTTTTGGGGTTGTCGGGCTCTGTACTTGAGGTTGCTGGTGACTCCCTTTTTTGATGTTTTTTGGGTGCTGGGCTCAATACTTGAAGTTGCCGGTGACGGTGCCACCTTGTCCGCTTACGAAGGTGTTGTCGAGCTTGATGCCTTGGGACTTGGAGCCGGTGTTGGTGACGGTGAGGGTGCCGCCCGTTGCGGTGAGGGTGGTGGCACGGACGCCGCGCGACTTGGGCCCTGTGGCGTTGACGGTGGTGGTGCCTCCGGCGATGGTCAGCGTCTGGTCTGCTTTCAGTCCTGTAGCACGGTCTTCCTCTTCGGTGTCGGGGTCAACGTAGACGTTGGCGGCGACGGTGACGTTGATGATGGGTGAGGTGGACTTGCTTCCAATGGTGAGGTCGCCGTCGCTGGCGATGGCCTTGCTACCGTTGGCGGTGGAGGTGAGGTTGACGGTGATGCTGCCACCGAGGAGTTGCATGTGGGGCACGATGGCGGGTGTGGTCTCAGGTGCGTCGAGACGGATGCCCTTGGTGTCCACGGCGGTCATGGTGACGTTGATGGTGCCATCGTTCATGATGAATTGTCCGTTGATTTCCTCTTCGGAGTTCGCGTCGGTCTCCACCTGCAGGGCGTCGCCTGCAATGCCGCTGAGGGTGATGGTTCCGCCGTTCATCTGGAAGTATTCACCCACGTGGATGCCGTCGGATGCCGCCTTGGTGATGGTGATGGCGCCCGTGGACGTCTTCAGGAGGAGGTATTCATTGGTTCGGAGGGCGTGGCGTGCGTTGCCGGCGATGGAGAGTGAGCCGCCTCCGGTGACTTCGAGGTGTCCCTGGCAATTGAAGGCCGCTTTCTGGTCGCCGGCGGCATAGTCGCTGAGGCTATTGGTGGTTCCATCCTCGAGGATGAGGTCTATGCGCTTGCCGCACTGGATGTCGAGTGCGGCGCCGGTGGTGCTGGTGAGGTTGAGGCCATTGAGGTGGAACTTCGTCTTGTGCTCACCGTTGTAGGTCAGCGAGCCAGCAGAGCTGGTGCCCTGCAGGATGAATTCGTGCTCAATGGTGGTGCAGGTGTTGGTGATGACGACATCGCCTCCGACGACGGACGCGGTGACACCTTCTGCGGTCTCGGGGATATCCACGTTGGCGGTGGTTCCGTTCCAGGTGATGGTGACGGGGTTGACCACGGTGATGCTATCGATTGCGGCGGTGGCGTAGCGCTCGTTGCCGATGGTGAGCATAGAGCCGGAGTAGGAATATGGGATGGATGCTGCTTCGTCAAGGGAGTAGCGGACGCTCTCGCCGCCGTTCCAGACGCGAATCCACTGGGCATTGGCCGTGAGGGAGGTTACGGCTAATAGGAGGGAGAAAAGGAGTCTATTCATATCTTATCTTAGATTCAGAAAGCGGAATTAGTACAGGATTTTGATGGTCTTTTGCCCAAAGCGTGCGATGTAGATACCGCGAGGAAGCCCGTCGAGGCTGAGTTCACAATGGGTGCGTGTGACGGTCTGCCGACGTACGAGTTGTCCGCTGGCGTTGAAGAGTTGCAGCTGGCCTTGTCCGTCTGCTACGACGCGTCCACCTTCGATGCAGAGCTTGCCCGATTCGGCTTTGAGTGCGTTCACACCTACTGCAATACCCGTGAAGGTGAGCTTGGTCAGGGTGGAGAGGGGCGCAGTGGTCGTGGTGCCGTTGGTGGTGGTGACGACGATGTTGGTGCCCTCGAAGGTAATCTTCTTCACTGTCTTCAGGGCCACGCTCTGAACCGTGGACGAAGAGGTGAGGTTGAGGTAGTTGTAAGTCTCGGCGGAAAGTGCGGCCGCAAAGCCGAATGTAAGCACGAGAGCGAGAAGGAATTTATTCATGTTGAAAGGTTGAAATGTTGAAACGTTGAAGGAATGTTGAAACGTTGAAAAGTTGAAACGTTGAAAGAATGTTTGAAGGTTGAAACGTTGAAAGGTTGAAAAATTGAAAGGTTGAAAAATTGAAAGGGTGGTGGTTGGAAGCGTTAGAATTTGAACTTATAGCCGATGGTGATGGCATGGATATTCATGTCTCCATCGTCGTCGTTCTCGTGGTTGAAGACGTAGCCGATGCCGAGCTTGTGGCCGTTCTGGAATGCATAGTCCACGCCCGCGGAGATGCGGTATTTGTCGAGGTGCATGCTCTCGCCGATGTTGTTGAAGGCCTCGAAGTAGCAATAGGGCGACCAGTTCAATCCTTTCTTATCGACTTCGAGGGTGAGGCGGGAGCGCAGGAGGTGGAGGGTCTTGCTGTCCTTCTCCTTCTCGGGGTTCAGCGTCTCGTGCTCGGTCAGATACGAGCTCGTTACGTCCGTGGGTGAGGCGTTGTCATCCAAGAGGTCCAGCTCGTAGATGGTTTCGCCCTCCTGCCAGTAGCGCATCAGCTCATCGTAGGTGACATCAGCCTCGCTGGTAGCCGGTGATTGGGCGTAACTCATGTCGCGGTACTTGTCGATGGTCTTCTGGCGGGACACCGTCTTCGTGGGTACGAAGGTGAGCTGGTAACGCTCGCGGAGGCTCAGGCGTAGCCACTTCCAGAATTTGATGGTGTAGGCGGCATCGATGCTGATTCGATGTCTGGCACGCCAATAGGCATCGGTGGAACGGGTGGTGACGTTCTTACCTTTATATTTATAGGTAGTGGTGCCGTCTTCGTACGTCGGTCCGCCCAAAAACTCGATGAAATCGACGTTTTCTGATGTTTCATTAGGCCGATACTTATATTCAGTCTTGTATTCAGTCACGGCGGGATAATGCTTCATGAGGAAGGTATATCCGATGCCGAATTTCCAATGTTTGTTGGGCTTCCAGCTGAGCCCCAGCCCGATGTCGAAGCGGTTGGCTTCATTGAACCATTCGTTGGTGCGGAATCCGGCGTCGAGTCCCAGCGAGAGGTTGTAGGGCAGTACTTTCGTCACACCGACCTCCGTCCAGATGCCCCCCGTCGTTTTCCCTGCATCGTCATTCACATACTCTGCCTGGGCAAAGCCAGAAGTGGCCATGCCGCAAAGGAATACCGTTGCTATCAGTAGGCGCTTCATATTCTAAATCCTTAAATCCTTAAATCCTTAAATCCTTAAATCTTTAAATCTCTATTACATTTCCTTCGGCATCCGTCCGTAGCGTGCGATGCTGTTGCCCACGTCTGCGGGGTCGTTGTAGAAGATGCGGATGAGGGCGCTATCTTTGAGGAAGTCCAGCATACCTACTTCGATGCGTGTAATCTTCACGCCCGTCCGCTTTTCGAGGTCAGCCTTCAGCTCTTCGCGCTTCTCGGGAGTGATGAGGGTGACGTTATCGTAGCGGATGATTTTGGAACATTCCTGACTGATGACCTTGGAACTCTCGAAGAGTGCCGCCATGCAAATGAAGGCGATGTTGACAAAGAGGATGGTGACGATACCCACGCCGTCCCAGTAGTCGGCCTTCGGGTGGTAGTCGCCATGAGCCAGGGCGTTGATGACACTCAGGGCGATGAGCATGAACAGGTAGGTCATCTCGCGGATAGGCACGGCCTCCGTGCGGAAGCGCATGATGCCAAAGATGGCGAACAGACCCATGGCCGCTCCCAGTTGCATGCCGCCGCCATCCATCAGGCTAACGAGCAGGAAGATGCTCATCGACATCAGAATGAAGATGAACATGTAGTCGCGGCGAAGGCTACGAGGATAGTAGAACCTGCGGGCGATGATCAACACCACAATGAGGTTGATGACGAAGCGGATGACCAGCGAGATAAACTGCTGAGGGTCGAAAAGAGTGACACCGAAGAGGTTGCCAATCACATAATTGATTTGTGTAAAGTCCATATTGAGTTTTTGAGTTTTTGAGTTCGGGAGTTGTTGAGTTTATGAGTTTTTGAGTTTATGAGTTTGGGAGTTTATGAGTCCCTACGCCTTCGGCACAGAGAAGGGATGGCCGGTGAGTTTGGTGAGGGTGATCATCTTGAACTTGAAGTTGTTGTTCTTCAGGCGTCCGTTCGTCATGGCAGAGCCGATGCAGTACTTCGAGAAGCCGTGGGGCTTGACGCGCACCTGACGCAGGAGCTCGAGGATGGGGGAGTAGACGTTGCCGTCGCGCTTGAGCTCGATGATGACGAGGTCGCCCGTCTGGGCATCCGCCTCCGTCTCGTAGTTATGGAAGCGGACATTGAAGTCGATGGTCAGGCGTTCGGTCTTGCCGTAGTTTACGAGGGTGATGCGCTGGAACTGGTTCTGCACGGTGGGCAGGATGTCATCGAAGGTCTGTCCCGTAAGCCCCTGAATGAACGCCGAACCGCCCGCCGCGAGCACATCGGGCAACTCCTGCGAGGGTACGGTGATGCGCTTCTTCTTGGTGCGACCGTGGTTGTTCTTGGTCTTCACTTCGAGGAAGGTCATGTCGGAGTCCATATACGTGCGGATGCGGATTTTCTGACGGGGCGCCCTTCCGTTGTGGTGTTCGAGGTAGAACATGTGTTCGGGCGTGTCCCAGTAGGTTGTGCGGTAGTTGGCAATGCGTTGCCCGTCGATTTGCTGGGCATAGTATTTGCCTTGTGCCAACTCCAGTAGCTCAGCCAGTTTGTGTTTGCTGGTGACAAATTTTGTGTCGGTTCGGTTCATCAGTTTGATGCCACTCATCTCATCCAGCGAGATGGGTTGCAGCTGATTGAGCCAGTGACGTATGGTTTCGTCGGTATTCATTCGTGAAAAGAGGCTTTTTCGGGTGCAAATATAGTAATAAGTTTATAGTTTAAGGTTTAAAGTTCAAAGTTTTTACGTCTTTTGCATAGATTTTTCAACAAAAAGGCATTTTGAATCGACAAAAAGCATTATCTTTGTACCCCGAAAGGAGCGAAACAGGCTCCTTCTGCTCATCAAACCTCACCGCTAACGATGAAACATTAAACTAAAAAACCCGATAAACTTTAAACATTAAACTTTAACCATTACCCATTAAACTTTAACCCTTAAACATTATACATTAAACTTTAAACTAAAACCCAACATATATGGCAGACATGAAAGAAATCCTCTCCGCCGCCGAGGAGCGTATGGAAGAGGCCGTGATGTATCTGGAAGAAGCCCTCTCGCACATCCGTGCTGGTAAGGCCAACGTGAAGTTGCTCGATGGCATCCGAGTAGACAACTATGGGGCGATGGTGACCATCAACCAGTGCGCCGCCGTCACCACACCCGATGCACGTACCATCGCTATCAAGCCTTGGGACAAGTCGATGTTCAAGGTCATTGAGAAGGCTATCATCAACAGCGACCTGGGCATTATGCCTGAGAACAATGGCGAAATCATCCGCATTGGAATCCCCCCGCTCACCGAGGAACGCCGTAAACAGCTGGTCAAGCAGTGCGGCAAAGAGATGGAACAGGCCAAGGTCAGCGTCCGCAACGCACGCCGCGATGGCATTGAACAACTGAAGAAGGCCGTCAAGGAAGGGCTCAGTGAAGACAACCAGAAGGATGGCGAAGCCGAACTGCAGAAGATGCACGACAAATACATCAAACAGGTTGAGGCTCTGCTTGCCGCCAAGGAGAAGGAAATCATGACCGTGTAAGCAATTGAAAATTGAAAGATTGAAAATTGAAAGATTGAAAGATTGAAAATTGAAAGATTGAAAAATTGACAATTGAAGATTGAAAAATTGACAATTGAAGATTGAAAATTGATAATTGAAAAATAGCAGTTGACAGGCGTCATCATCAGAAATACAGGAAGCTGGTATGTTGTCCGTTTGGACGACGGCCAGCTTTTTGAATGTAAAGTGAAAGGCAATTTCCGGTTGCGTGGCATCCGGAGTACCAATCCCGTAGCGGTGGGTGACCGCGTGGAAATCAAACCGACAACAGACGGTTCCGATGCGTCGGCATCGGGCAAAACCGCCCTGATCACGGAGATCCATGACCGCCGAAACTATATTATCCGTCGTGCCTCCAACCTCTCCAAGCAGAGCCATATCATAGCCGCTAATGTGGATTTGGCTTGTCTGGTGGTGACCATTGTACACCCCGAGACGAACACGACGTTCATCGACCGCTTCCTTGCCTCGGCCGAAGCCTACCGCGTGCCCGTGGCACTCGTATTTAATAAGGTGGATCTCTATGACGCCGACGAGTTGCGTTACCTCGAAGCCATCATGTCACTCTACCGCATGCTGAACTACGAGTGCTTTGCCGTGTCGGCACAGACGGGCGAAGGATTGGACGCCTTCCTCACGGCGTTACGTGGGAAAACAACCTTGTTCAGCGGTAATAGTGGGGTAGGGAAGTCCACGTTGCTGAATAGCCTTGTCCCAGAGGCAAAGGCGAAGACCGCCATGCTCAGCGCGGCCCACGACCAAGGGCAGCATACCACCACCTTCAGCGAGATGTACGACCTCGAGGGAGGGGGATGCATCATCGATACTCCGGGAATCCGGGGCTTTGGAACCTTTGATTTCGAACCGGACGAGGTCAGTCATTATTTCCGCGAGATTTTCCAGATTGGACGTAATTGCCGCTTTGGCAACTGCACCCATACCCATGAGCCCGGTTGTGCGGTACAGAAAGCCCTCGACAACCATGAGATTGCCGAGAGCCGTTATCTGTCGTACCTCTCCATGCTGGAAGACAAGGACGAGGGTAAGTATCGCGAGAAATTTTAAATACCTTCTTGACTATCAGGTTATTCGGTTGGTGTGCGTCGGTTGCCTATGGCTCCTTCGCGCACAATGACTTGATGGATGTATCTGACGTTGCAGAAAACCTTGAAAGTCAGTTCCCATCGCTTTCCGTCGGTGGTCAGATAGCCGCCTTCCAAGGTGGCTGGATAGTTGGCCCACGCAGCATTACCTCCTTGGGGATTGCGGTTGGGCATGGCAATGGTGTCCGGCACCTGCGAGAACACGAAGGCCGTTTCTGCCTCATTTTTGCTCACGCTTACGGGTTTCTTGAAGAGGAAGGCGGTGTCGTTCTTCGTGACGTTGACTCCCTGAATGACTCCTCTTCCGTGGGTGGGGCTGAGGTAAGCGACGTCGTAGGTTCCCTGATTCGCTTTGGTGATGACGATGCTATCGCCGGCAGAGGGAATGTACTGGGCATAAGGATTGCTGCCTTCGCTCCATCCGACAAATGTGCCTTCGGGGAGCAGTACGGTGGGTTCATCCTCCTGGGGTGTAGGATCATCTTCTTTTTCGTCGTTGCCGCAGCTACCGACGAGGCCGGCGCTGAGCAGCAGGCTCAGTGCCATGAATGCAAGTTTCTTGTTCATTTGTGTGTTTGATATTTGTGGTTCAACATTTCAGGGGCAAAGGTACGACATTTTTCTCTATGGTACAAATTATTAACGGGTATTTAGCAGCTATTACTGAAAAATACCCGAAAATGAGTACTCTGAGCCGTTCAGGAGGTCTCGGAATCCGGGAAACCTCCCTCGCGCGTACCTTATTTTATAAGGATTACTTGTGAACAAATGTGCCCGGGAAATCTTCCTCGCGCGTACCTTATTTTATAAGGATTACTTGTGAACAAATGTGCCGATGGGTTCGCCGTCGATGACCTTGCGGAGATTGCCCTTGACATCCATGTTGAAGACATAGATGGGGAGGTTGTTCTCCTTGCACATGGTGGTGGCGGTGAGGTCCATGACCTTCAGTCCGCGTGTGTAAATCTCGTCGAAGGTGATTTCATCGAACTTCGTGGCGGTGGGGTCTTTCTCTGGGTCGGCGGTATAGACACCATCCACGCGAGTGCCCTTGAGCATCACGTCGGCTTCGATTTCGATACCGCGGAGCGAGGAACCGGTGTCGGTGGTGAAATAGGGATTGCCCGTGCCGGCACTCATGATGACCACTTCGCCTTGCTCCATAGCTTCGATGGCCTTCCACTTCGAGTAGAATTCACCGATGGGCTCCATGCGGATGGCCGTGAGCACGCGGCTCTTGACGCCGATGGCACCCAGGGCAGAGCTGAGGCCCAAGGAGTTGATAACCGTGGCACACATGCCCATTTGGTCACCCTTGACGCGGTCGAAGCCTTTGCCGGCACCAGAGAGACCACGGAAGATGTTGCCGCCGCCGATGACGATGCCAATCTGCACACCGAGGTCGTGGATTTCTTTTATCTGTTCTGCGTACTCGGCAAGGCGGTGTTCGTCGATGCCGTAGCGTTGTTCGCCCATCAGGCTTTCGCCGGAGAGCTTGAGGAGGATGCGATGGAATTTCATAAATAAATGAAAAATGATATAGTTTAGAGTTTAGAGTGTAGAGTTTAGAGTAGTTTATTAGTTTAGAGTTTAGAGTGTAGAGTTTAGAGTAGTTTATTAGTTTAGAGTGTAGAGTGTAGAGTGTAGAGT
>JAFWSS010000185.1 GCA_017524385.1 Prevotella sp. | reverse complement strand
GGGGAGTTAAAGGGGAGTTAAAGGGGAGTTAAAGGGGAGTTAAAGGGGAGTTAAAGGGGAGTTAAAGGGACGTATGTACACTAATATCGCCACTTTTGAGTTTTGCACGATTTATCAAAGTGCAAACCCTTCTTTATTCCATCATTCCCTTGTTAGCGAAAGTTGAGTGATGTATAAAACCATATTGTGTATAAGAACCATGAAACCTTAATTGAAAAGGTCATTCAACCACTCCAAGAAGCGGTCTTTCCATTGTATGGCCTCCTCTGAGGTTTTCAGTTCTGAAACGCCAAAGCCATGACCACCTGTACGGAAATGCTCATAACGATGCGGAATGTTGTGGGCGGTAAGTGCGGAGTCCAACAACTCTGCATTGTGATGATGCACAACGGGGTCGTCGTCGCAATTCACCAAGAAGACGGGTGGACAGTTGGTCGGCACATGATGTTCCACAGAAAGGGAGTCCAGCCAATCGCTGCTCGGCCTTTCGCCCAGCAACCCACGCCGCGACCGCATATGGGTACATCCGTGTGTCATGGAGACTACGGGGTAGATGGGAGCCACAAACGACATGGAAGACTCATTCCCTGCCAACTGCTCCGCCGCATGCATCACCAGATGTCCTCCGGCGGAAAAGCCCATGCAGCCTATCCTGTCTCTCCTTATACCATAATCGCCAGCATGTGCGTATACAGTGTCGAGCGCATTGCTCAAATCGAGAAAACCAGAAGGAAAACTACGTCCTCTTATCCTTAAATGAAAAGCAAAGGCCGCCCATCCGCCGTGGCTGTATTCCAAGACAAAAGCAGCGACACCATTCCGGCAAAGCCACTGTGCGACCTCTATTCCCTCCGTCTCTTTGTCAAGCCAGAAATAACTGCCGCCCGGACAAACGATGACACCAACGCCCAAAGGATTCTCCTCGGGAATGAATGGTGTCATTTTCTGAGCCAGCAAACTGGAATTGAAAAACAGCATGCAAGCAAAGACCAAGTAGCAGGCTTTCACATTGTATATTGATTGGCCACCTCTTTCAGGTCAAGAAAGAAAGAACGCTCATTTTCCCCAATTTGCTGAAGCAAATCACCCAAATCATCGTAAGTGAAAGTTTCTCCCTCCCGCTTCTTGTATATCCTTGATGCCTTATAGGCGAATGTACGCCACATGTCGCCTATGTCAGTTATTCGCTTGGAGAACTCATTGAACTTGTCTATCCCCGTCACGTCGGCGGCTTCCTGGAGGAATGCGCCATACATGAAGCGGAACCCCGCTCCCCCGGTGCCTATTTCCTCCAGCATGCGGATGACCTGGGCCAGATTGAGTTTCGCCCGGCGTTTCCCCCACTTCGCCTCCCATTTCCTTATGCTCTTCGACAAATAGAGGATGCCGTTGGCCCCCACATAAGGGATGAACCTGGGTTGGGAGACCATGTTCCGGCAAGTCTTCTGTATAGACTTGATAATCAGAGGCTTGAGGTCGGGCATCTGCTTGGGCATGGCTTTTATCCAATACATCTGCCCCATCAGCGGATATGTCCCACCCTTGGCAAAACGCACCTTCTCCAAGTCTTTGCGACTGATAGTGACCATCTGCGTGGCATTGGCATCGATAACCGAGTATTCTTCTGTCTGTTCGTCTTTACCTACTATGCAAATATTATGCCCATTGAAATGGAAGCGATACTCAATAGGCATGTATGGCAAATAATACATGCCTACAACACATCCCACAGGTTTCCCATATTCCAAAAGTACCCTGTCCATATCGCGCATGGCGTGTTCCTGGTTGAGGTATCGTCCCCCAGCCGTCTTGATTCCCAGTATTTTTGTAACGCGCTTGAAGAGGACGCCAGGAAAGGTGCGGAAGGAAGTGACCGGCATTCCCGACATTTTCACGAATGGTAGATGTGTGAAAAAAAGGCCGCTTGCCAGGCCGAAAATCATCGGCTCAGACAAATTGACCCCTTCATATCGGAGCATTGTTGAAATAGCTCCATTCTCGCAGTGAGCCGCAGACTGATGTTTCAGGTCCAATTGCATATTATTCTGGAATGCTCGTCAATTCATCAACGGTTATGCGAAGGACTTCGGCATATTTGCTCAACACTTCTTTGTCCAACTTGGCAAAAACCTTCGGGTTGAAGTGCTTGCGAATGGTACGTTTTGAAAAGCCGGAATACGTGGACAGCAAGTCGATGTCCATGAGATTCTTGGCAGCATGATACTCCAACGGGCTTGTCTCCCCCATTCTTATGCGCTCCAATATTTCCTCACACTCCTCGTCTATCGCATCCAAAGTGATTTCCAAAGCCTCATTCTTCGGAGTCCAGCCATCACTCTCAACCATTTGGTATCTACCCTGCTCGTCGACTGCGTATTCCTGGTCGCGGATCACAACGCCCTTGAAATATTTCAAGTCTTGAGGTACTTCTTCTACTTTCATAAGCGTGGCATCAACAAACGGTGAACATGGCATAGCAATAGGAGAAGCGCGCACTCTCGGGTATCATCATCAATATCTTCTGCCCTTTACTTAGTCGACCGGAGTCCATCAACTCCTCAATCATGGCAAAAGCCGTGGCAGATGCCAGGTTGCCTAAATGAGGAAGATTGACAAACCATTTCTCTTCAGGAATGAAAAATCCCTTTTCCTTGGAATCCTTCAATATCAAATCCTTGAAGAACATCGACGAGAGATGAGGAAGGAACCAGTCTACGTCCTCGGGCTTGAAATGATATTTATCGACCAACTGCAAGAGATAATCCACACCCAACGGGACGATGTTCTCGGAAAGCAACCTGGTGTCCTGTTTCAGGGCGAAGAGAGACTTGGTGAGCCATTCATCCGCCGGGAACAATGCCCATCCTTTGAATTCTCCATCTTCATCCTTCTCACCTCCAGAATACATACAAGTCTCCTTTGTGTTGGCAAACGAGGTGATTTCCACCCAGTCCACCTTCAAGGACAGTCCTTCCTCGTTGGGTTTGTTTTGGAGCAAAAGGGCATAAGCGCCATCCGACAACATCCACCTGAGGAATTCCTTCTGGAAAGCCAGCATGGGTTGTTTCTCCAATTTTGACAATTCCTCCGACTCTTTCTGGAAATAGGACGCCCTCATCCATGCCGACATTCTTTCAGAAGCCGATGCCACCGCATTTTTCGACAAGCCTAGTTCAACAGCCATGCAAGCGTATTTCAAAGCATCGACACCCGTGCAACAGGAACCTGAAAACGAAACCACTTCAATGTTTCTGCCACCCCCTATCGCCCCATGGACCATCGAGCCATGCGACGGCATGATTTGCTCTGGAGAAGCCGTGCCGCAAGCCAACAGGTCGATGTCATCGATGGTAAGATGCTCATCAAAAAGTGCATGTATGGCATTGGCAGCCATTTGCACGTTGGTATGTGTCACATTGCCCTCCTTGTCCAGCGCATAATACCTTTGTTTGATGCCATTTCGTGCAAGTACTATTCTTCTTGCCCTTGACGGCTTTCCATCAATCATACCAAGATATTGCTCCATTTCGTCATTTGAGACCGGGGCATTGGGAAGGAATTTCGCTGCCTTTGTTATAAATACATTCATCTTTGTTTTCTTATATGTTGTTTTTGTTAAGTAGGTATTCAAAATTATCTATATATATCCTATTTGTAGGTGCAGGTAGTCTTTTATGTCTCTTTGGCGCATATTTTCCTCTCATCCTCAGATTCCCGAGCAAGCTCGCCTACCCGTAGCCTTTCACATAGCCCGCTATGCTCCACTGGATTGCATCCTACAATTCTTTCGCTCGGCATAGTTCATGCAAGCATGACTCTGCTCTCGCTTAATCGAATTGT
>JAFWSS010000184.1 GCA_017524385.1 Prevotella sp. | reverse complement strand
TTTCAATTTTCAATTTTCAATCTTCAATCTTCAATCTTCAATCTTCAATCTTCAATAAATGATATCCTTTGAATCTGACTACAACAACGGGGCGCACCCCGATGTGCTGCGCCGCCTGGTGGAGACCAACGACGAGACCACCCTCACCTACGGCTTCGACCGCCATAGCGAGCAAGCCAAGGCGAAAATCAAGGCGGCTTGCCAGAAGGAGGACGCGGAAGTGTTCCTCCTCACCGGAGGCACACAGACCAACGCCACGGTGATCGACGCCATGCTCCGTTCCTACGAGGCCGTGGTATGTCCATCCACAGCCCACATCAGTGTCCATGAGGCTGGCGCCGTGGAAGCCTTCGGCCACAAGGTCATTGGCCTGCCACACCACAACGGGAAGTTGGAGGCTGAGACATTGCAACAGTTCATGGACGTTTTCGAACACGACGAGAGCCGCGACCACGTGGCGCAGCCCGGCATGGTATATGTCAGTTTCCCCACGGAGATGGGTACGCTCTACACGGCAGCCGAACTGCTGGCCTTGGAGGAGACGTGCCATCGCCACAACCTGCATTTGTTCGTCGATGGCGCTCGCCTGGGATACGGCCTGATGGCCGAGGGCAACGATATCACCCTGCCCTGGCTCGCAGCCCACTGCGACGCCTTCTACATCGGCGGCACGAAGGTGGGCGCACTCTGCGGCGAAGCGGTGGTGTTCACCCATGGCAACACGCCCCGCTGCTTCTTCAGCATCGTCAAGCGGCACGGGGCGCTGCTCGCCAAGGGAAGGCTGACAGGTGTGCAGTTCGACGCACTCTTCACCGACGACCTCTATTTCCGCATCTCACGACACGCCATCCAGATGGCCATGTTGCTACGCAAGGTGCTGGCAGATGCCGGCATTCGCTTCCATATCGACTCCACCACCAACCAGCAGTTTGTCATCCTTCCCAACGAACTGATGCACCGTCTGGAGAAACAGGTGCAGTTCATCCACTGGGAACCTTACGACGTCCACAACACCGTATGCCGCTTCGTCACCAGTTGGGCGACGACGGAGAAGGACATCGAGACACTGCGAAAAATCCTGGAATGACCAAGAAAATCATCAAAATCACAAAACCATATGAAACAACAAATCCTCTTGTTCTTCTTGCTGCTGTTGGCGACAAGAATATCGGCCGCCCCCGTGGACCAGGAGGCTGCTAAGCAATCGGCCAAGACCTTCATGGCACAACGCGGAAAGAAAAAGGTGGATAGGATGTCGCTGGCATACAAGGGCGCAAGCACCCGTGCACACCGCATGCCAGGCACCACACCACCCCAACCCGCCTACTATGTGTTCAACAACAAGGAGGAAGGTGGCTTCGTCATCGTCTCCGGCGACAGCCGCACTGCCACCATCCTCGGCTATTCCGATGAAGGGGCTTTCGACCCCGCCAACATCCCTGAGAACATGGCGGAATGGCTGAAAGGCTATGCCGACCAGATTGCATACCTCGACGAAGCCGGCATCCAGACATCCCAGACCGGCAGGATGAAGGCGCCCACCATGCGGGCCATCAACCCCCTGCTGAAATCCCGCTGGACGCAAGACACTCCTTTCTCCAACCTGCTGCCCGTCATCAGTGGCAGCCACCTTCCCGTGGGGTGCGGCGCCACCGCCATGGCACAGGTGATGTATTACCACCAATGGCCTCAGGCCACCATCGCCGACATCCCCGGTTACAAAAACAGCACACAATACAGCAATTACGACGAAATCTCTTTCGAAACCATTCCCGCCGGACAGACCTTCGACTGGGCGAACATGAAAGATGTCTATGGCGGTCGTGAGACAGATGCCCAAAACAACGCCGTGGCCGTGTTGTCGAGGTGCTGCGGTGTCGCCCTGAAGATGAGATACGCCGTTGGCGGGTCCTCCAGTTCGCTCTCCGACTATCCCCATGCCTTGACAACCTATTTCGACTACGACAGCAAGGTGGAGCACAAGAAAAGGGAGAACTATGGTTACGACGCATGGATGCAGATGCTCTACAAGGAACTGTCGGAAGGGCGCCCCGTGGCCTACGGAGGACAGTCGGGCGGCGGTGGTCACGCCTTTGTCATCGACGGTTACGACGGCGAGGAACTCTTCCACGTCAACTGGGGTTGGAACAACGGTACCGATGGATATTTCCTCCTCTCCGTCCTCAACCCCAACGACAACTCGGGCACCGGCGCCAGTTCCACGGGGTCGGGCTACAATCTCAACCAGGAAGCCGTGATAGGCATACAGCCATCCACCGGAGGCCAAAGCACCACGCCCGACGACGAGACACCGTTGCAACTGACGTTCGACATCGACAAAATCGTGGGCGACACCATCTCTGGCAGATACCATAACTACACCGGTGAGCAGAAAACCTTCCTCTACACACTTGGCTACTATGACGAAACCGGCGAACTGCAAACATGCTCCGGTCTCTATGGCAACAACCTGCCCTCTGGCTATTATTGGTATTTCGACCTCGATGTGAGAATCACGCAACCGGGAAGATACATCGTCTTCCCCATGAGCAAGGTCTATGGCACGGAAGAATGGATTCCCATGCCACACAACGTCAACTACATCGAAGTCATCGTCGATGAGGATGGCACGAGGACACTCATCTGGCATCCCATCAAGGCACTCGAGGCCACCTTCGCCTACTCAGAACCCAAGTTCGTGGGCGTGCCGCAGAAAGTGGACATCGCCATCAAGAACATTGGAGAGGAATACACGGGCAACCTGTATTTCTTCGCTACCAACAGCGAGACGGACTTCTCGTCAAAGTCTTCCTTCAACATCCAACTGATACCTGGAAAGAGCACTACCGCACGGGGCGGTTTCACACCTTCGGCTGTAGGCAACTATGACATCGCACTGGCCACCGACGCCGACGGCAACGACATCATCGCCACCTCAAGCGTCTATATCACGGAAGGCAGTTACACCACCGACGAGATACTCACCACCAAAGTCACCCTGGAGAACACCACGGGAAGGAAAATCTACGGCAACAAAATCAAGGGCGTCTACACCATCACAAACCCCACAGAGACCACCTGGTCGGGACGGCTGCGCTTCTTCATCTACCACAACGACAACGGCGGCAGCGGTACCTATTATTCCGTGCAATACATCGACTATTCCGAGGTGCTGCTGCCTGGTGAGAGCGTGGGCCTGCCATTTGAGTACACCGGCGTCTATGGCGACTACTACATCATCGGGATGAAATACATGAGCACCTATCATGAGGTGGGAACCAGCGGAACCTACCAGTTGCTGCGCGGTTATGTGACCTACAAAGCCGACGGAACAGTGAATGGCGCACCAGCCACCGGTGCCATCACCATCGGCGAAGACGTGGCTGCCGTCGACTTCAACGGCATCACGGAAGACGCCATCACCTCCATCACGCCCAATGGCAATCCCAACACCCTCTATTACCTCTCCGAAGGCTCAACGCTAGCGAGCAAGTTCACTGCCAACGTCAACAACATCGTGTATGGGACCTTTGCCAGTTACATCACACTGGTCGACAACCACGACTTCTACATCCCCGTCACCTTCACGGCCGACCATGTCACTTACAGCAGGCGACCTGCCCTCGTGGCCGACGGCGACGAATGGGAAACCATCGCCCTGCCTTTCGAGGTGGGAAGGGTGACGGCCTCAGGCCGGGAGATTGACTACTACCATTCCCTCTCCGACCAGGACAAGGAATTCTGGGTGAAGGAGTTCAACGAATACGAGGGCAAGGACATCTACTTCGGCATGCCAAAGAAGATGGAGGCTTATGTGCCCTACCTCATCGGCTTCTCCTCCACGCTGGCCGGCAAGGATGTGGTCTTCGAGGGTACTGATGCCACCTTGATCAGCGACAGCAAACTGGTCAGCGGCTCACAGTATTACAATCTCATCGGCACCATGGTGTCGCTGGCCAAGAGAAATGTCTACATGGTGTCGGACGACGGCACGGAGTTCACCCTAAAGTCACAGGCCACCGTTCCGCCATTCCGCGCCTATATGAATGCGAAGTATGAGGAAGGACGACCCGCCAACATCCCCATCCAGGGGAAAACCCTGCTCGGCGATGTCAACGGCGACGGCACGGTCACGATATCCGACATCACACTCATGGTGAACTATGTGCTCCAAAAGACCAACGACATCGTGTTCCAGAACGCCGATGTCAACAAAGACGAGAAATACAACATCTCCGATATCACTATGATTGTCAACATCATCCTCAACAATCCATAAGGTCTTGGGAGATGATAGGAGATGATAGGAGATAATAGTAAAGCAGGCCGGAAAAAGATTTTCCGGCCTGCTTGCTTTTGAGAGACTATTGCGAGAGACGCTTCGTCGCGGCGGGCTTCTCTTATACGATGCCCTGGGCCATCATGGCGTTGGCCACCTTCATGAACCCGGCGATGTTGGCGCCTTTCACATAGTTGATGTATCCGTTCTTCTCGGTGCCATACTTCACGCACTGCTCATGGATGTTGGCCATGATGGTGTGGAGCTTCTGGTCCACCTCGTCCCTGCTCCAAGAGAGGCGCATGGAGTTCTGCGTCATCTCCAGTCCCGACGTTGCCACGCCGCCGGCGTTGACAGCCTTGCCCGGAGCGAAGAGTTGTCCTGCGGCGATGAACTTGTCTACGGCCTCTGCCGTGCATCCCATGTTGGAGACCTCAGCCACGCATAGTGTCTTGTTGGCCAGCAGCATGTCGGCATCTTCGCCATTGAGCTCGTTCTGTGTGGCGCAAGGCAGGGCGATGTCCACCTTCACCTCCCAAGGCTTCTTGCCCTCGTAGAAGGTGGAGCCGGGGAATTCCTCGGCATAAGGTTCGCAGACGTCGTTGCCGCTGGCCCTCAGTTCGAGCAAGTATTCGATTTTCTCGTCGTCAAGTCCGGCGGGGTCGTAGATGTATCCGTCCGGTCCCGAGATGGTCACCACCTTGGCACCCAGTTCGGTTGCCTTCTTGGCAGCGCCCCATGCCACGTTTCCGAATCCGCTGATGGCCACCGTCTTTCCCTTGATGTCGATGCCGTGGGTTTCCAGCATCTGGTGCACGAAATACAATGCTCCGAAGCCTGTGGCCTCGGGCCTGAGGATGGAGCCGCCCCATTCCAATCCCTTGCCGGTGAGCACACCCTGGTATTGGTGGGTCAGTTTCTTGTACATGCCGAAGAGATATCCTATTTCACGGCCTCCCACGCCGATGTCGCCTGCCGGCACATCCATGTCGGGACCTATGACCTTGTGCAGTTCGAGCATGAACGCCTGGCAGAAGCGCATCACCTCCGCGTCGCTGCGTCCACGGATGGAGAAGTCGCTGCCACCCTTGCCGCCGCCCATGGGGAGCGTGGTGAGCGCGTTCTTGAAGGTCTGCTCAAAGCCGAGGAACTTCAGGATGGAGAGGTTGACGGAAGAGTGGAACCTCAGTCCTCCCTTGTATGGCCCGATGGCACTGTTGTATTGCACGCGGTATCCGAGGTTGACATGCACTTCGCCCTTGTCGTCCACCCATGGCACACGGAACGTGATGATGCGCTCCGGCTCCACGATGCGCTCGATGATCTTGGCTTTCTCAAACTCAGGATGCTGGTTGTAAACCTCCTCCACGGAGAGCAACACTTCTCTCACCGCCTGGAGATATTCCGACTCGCCTGGATGTTTCTGCTCCAAGGCACTCATGATTTTCTCAACTTCCATAGTAACTCGTTTTACAGGTTATAATATGTTTTCCTAAAAGGTACGCAAATTTATTGAATATTCATGTGACTTCCAAATTTTTCGGGAGTTTTTTTCTTCTTGGCTATGCTCCTTCCACTTTCCACCTCTGTATTTGGCATTCATGGGTCTTCTTTTCACGGTCGTAATTGACACCTACGAGGAGAAGTTCGCCGGTATGCTGTGCCACTTTGGCGGGATATTGGCGACGGAGAATCTGGTCGATGGCGGAGTTGGCATTGCGGTTGTATTTCAACTCCAGGACGATGGCGGGCGAATCGACATTCTTTCTTGGAATGAGCACGAGGTCGGCGAATCCCTTGCCCGATGGCAGTTCACGATGGATGACATAGTCATTGCGGGCGTGGAAATAGGCAATGGAGAGTACGCAAGCCAGTGAGTTCTCGTTGTTGTAGGAAAGGATGCTGAGCCGGAGTGGTTTACAACCACAAACAGTTCTTTGTCACGGCAACCGGGCAAGTCAGCACCTATGGATATAAGCACGACAACAACAGCCTCCGACTGGTAGACTGGTATGCCAACGCCTCTTTGGGCATCAGGTTCTGAAAAGAGAAGTTCTTTTTGGGAGTTTGTTCAGGAGTTGAAGGGAAGTTTGTACACCCCAGAGCGCTGAAAACGCCATATTAGAAAAACGCAAGAATAACCTTTGGGTCAAATACCCCACCCCTACCCCTCCCCTCAAGGGGCGGGGATATGCACACACAC
>JAFWSS010000183.1 GCA_017524385.1 Prevotella sp. | reverse complement strand
GCAAATTTGACTCCTTTTTTTTACAACACGCATCAACTTTTCTGATTTGACTGTAGGCGTCGCCGTGAACAAAAGGCCGTGGGCAAGAGGTTTGGTGCACACATAGGGGTCGACGCCTCCGAGCGTCGCGGGGCACATAGCAGCCAAGACGCCGTGAGCGCACCTGTAGAGACACACCTCTTGCCTGGGAGACGGGAAGAACCTCGTCTCTTCGGTACACACCGATTTTTGCCACGCACCTCTTGGCTGACCATGAAGTGTGAAAGAAACACGTAATGCGCTAATACACAAATGAAACAAGCGAAAAAACATGAAGAATGCCAAGCGGATGTAAAAAATCAATCATTAAAATTCCTTAAATTGCAGCTTTTTCACTGTTGGAAATGAAGGTCGAAAGAGATAAATATAGTATCTTTGTAACCGATTTCAAAATCTACTTTTTAGCAACTTGTTTTTGTTGAAATTCTCAAAAGTTGACCAAAACGGGAAACTTTTTGAAAATTGAGGGAGGAAATGTTTTCCAAAATATCATTATTAACACAATGAGGGATTATACTATTTTGAAGCGCGATGGCAAGCGCGACCGCTTCTCGTTAGACAAGATCATGAACGCCATCATCAAGGCTTTCGAGTCTGTGGGCGAGTCGGCCAACCTAGGGTCTATCTACAAGATTATCAGCCACTTGAACATCACCGACAGTATCACCGTGGAGGACATCCAGAACATGGTGGAAGAGGCTCTTATGAAAGAGGGTCACTACAAGGTCGCCAAGTCGTTCATACTCTATAGACAGAAGCACACCGAGGACAGGGAGACGATGGAGCGGTTGAGATTTTTGGCAGACTATGTTGACGCAGCGAATGCCGCTACGGGTTCAAAATACGACGCCAACGCCAACGTGGAGCACAAAAACATAGCCACCCTCATAGGAGAACTGCCCAAGTCGAGCTTCATTAGACTCAACAGGCGACTGCTCACCGACAGAATAAAGAAAATGTATGGCAAGGAACTGGCCGACGAATACCTCGACAAGCTCACCCACCATTTTATATATAAGAACGACGAGACGTCACTCGCCAACTATTGCGCATCCATCACTATGTACCCATGGCTCATCGGAGGGACGATGTCCATAGGGGGCAACTCCACAGCACCCACCAACCTCAAATCGTTCTGCGGTGGGTTCGTCAACATGGTATTCATGGTTTCCAGCATGCTCAGCGGCGCTTGCGCCACACCGGAGTTCCTCATGTATCTCAACTACTTCGTAGGGCTGGAATACGGCAAAGACTACTGGAAGACACCTGAAAAGGTCGTCGACCTCTCCATCAAGCAAAGGACCATCGACAAGATGATCACCGACTGCTTCGAGCAAATCGTATATTCCATCAACCAACCCACTGGGGCACGCAACTACCAAGCCGTGTTCTGGAACATCGCATACTACGACAAATACTATTTCGAAAGCCTCTTCGGAAACTTCTATTTCCCCGACGGCTCACAACCCGACTGGGAAGGACTGTCATGGCTCCAGAAAAGGTTCATGAAGTGGTTCAACAAGGAGAGGACAAAGGCCGTGCTCACCTTCCCCGTGGAAACCATGGCGCTCCTCACACAGGATGGCGACGTCATCGACAAGGAGTGGGGCGACTTCACCGCGCAGATGTATGCCGAGGGACACTCCTTCTTCACCTACATGAGCGACAACGCCGACTCTCTCAGTTCCTGCTGCCGACTACGCAACGAAATCCAAGACAACGGCTTCAGCTACACCCTCGGCGCAGGAGGCGTATCCACCGGGTCAAAGAGCGTGCTCACCATCAACCTCAACAGATGCATACAGTATGCCGTCAACAACGGCAGGGACTACAAGGAATACCTCGGAGAAATCATCGACCTGTGCCACAAGGTGCAACTAGCATACAACGAGAACCTCAAGGAACTCAAGGACCACGGCATGCTGCCGCTCTTCGATGCAGGATACATCAACATAGGAAGACAGTATCTCACCATCGGCGTCAACGGACTCGTCGAGGCGGCAGAATTCATGGGACTGCAAATCACCGACAACCCCGACTACCTCGCTTTCGTGCAGGGTGTTCTCGGGCTGGTGGAGCAATACAACAAGAAGTATAGGTCGAAGGACATTCTCTTCAACTGCGAGATGATACCGGCCGAAAACGTGGGTGTCAAGCACGCCAAGTGGGACAAGGAGGATGGATATTTCGTGCCGCGCGACTGCTACAACAGCTATTTCTATATCGTGGAGGACGACTCGCTCAACATCATCGACAAGTTCAAACTGCACGGCGCACCATACATCGAGCACCTCACAGGTGGGTCGGCACTGCACATGAACCTCGAGGAGCACCTCACACAACAGCAATACAGGCAACTGCTGAAGGTCGCGGCAAAGGAAGGATGCAACTATTTCACCTTCAACATACCCAACACCATCTGCAACGACTGCGGATACATCGACAAGCGATACCTCAAGGAATGCCCGCACTGCCATTCCAAGAATGTGGATTACATGACAAGAATCATAGGATACCTCAAACGGGTGAGCAACTTCTCCGAGCCACGCCAGGAGGAAGCACAGAGGAGATTCTATGCGGGCAACAAGCAATACACCGTATGACAGTCAACATATTCATTCAAAACTTTCACCCCTTTTCTATCACACCATGCTGAAGTATGTCAACACTGGAATAGTCTTCCAGGAAATACCCGACGAGGTCACACTCGCCATCAACATCTCCAACTGCCCCTGCCACTGCCCGGGCTGCCATAGCAAATACCTCTGGGAGGACATCGGAACGCCACTCACGCCGATGGTCATCGAGCAGATGGTGAAGCACTATGGCGACGAAATCACCTGCATCGCTTTCATGGGAGGCGACGCCGACCCCAAGTATGTCAACACCTTGGCAAAATACGTGCACAAGACGTTCCCGAAGCAAAAGGTGGCATGGTATAGCGGCAGGCAAAGGGTACCCTCATACGTCAAGAAGAGCGACTTCGACTACATCAAGGTGGGGCCATACATCGCACACCTGGGTTGCCTCAAGGACTGCACCACCAACCAAAGGCTATACAAGAAAGCTTCTGGCGATGACTTCACAGATGTCACACCCGCATTCTGGAAATGAGCCATTTGATTGAGCAAGAGCAGAAAGAATTGACTCATTCTGCCGAGGATGAAAATGGCAGGATGAAATTCAACCGGGATAGACCGCAATTCGCAATAGTGTGTCCCAACGCCCTCACCGTCATCGGACTGAGACAGCTCTTGCAAAGTGTCATGAGCACTATTGAAGTCGTGGCATACCCGTCTGTGCAAGAATTGCGTGAAGACAACCCGGAGCGATTTGTACATTTCTTCGTGGAATTCAACATACTGCTCACCGACAGGCAATTCTTTCTCGAGAGGAAAAGCAAAACCGTCGTGCTCACCACGCAGGCACCCCCTCAGGCCCTGCTGGCACAATTCCACTACCTTAACGTCAACGTCCCGGAGAAACAACTGGTCAAGTCACTGCTCATGACACAGCAGATGGGGCATTCAAAAAGGAAAAGCATCCCCCCAATGGCGAAGAAAGACAAGAAAAGCATCCTTTCGCCAAGGGAAGTGGAGGTGCTTGCACTTTTGGCGCAAGGGTTCATCAACAAGGAAATAGCAGACAAACTCAACATCAGTCTCACCACCGTCATCTCACACCGGAAAAACATCACTGAGAAACTTGGTATGAGAAGCGTTTCGGCGCTCACCATCTACGCCGTCATAAATGGATATGTGAGCATCGATAAGATATAGTCACAACCACGGTGCGAGGAGATGTGCAAACCACCCTACGGTCTTCTGCCAGCGCGTGCGGAATTGGTTCCATGTCTCAGGTGTCAGGTAGAAGCTCTTTGCCTTGTCGTGCTCGAACATGTCGCACAACTGCTGTGTGACTTCCGGGTCGATGATGACGGCATTCTCCTCATAGTCCCACCGCAGGCTGCGGCTGTTGAGGTTCGCGCTGCCCACCGTGCAGAACTTCCCATCCACCATGATGATTTTCGTGTGATGGAACCCAGGTTCGTAAATCCACACGTCGATGCCTTTTTTCATCATCTTGTGGACATTGTAGAACACGCAGTCGGGCGTCAAGGGGATGTCGCTCTTGGCAGACACCATCACCTCCACTTTCACGCCACGTTTCGCTGCTTTGTACAGTTTGCGCTTCATTGTTCCGTTCAAGGTCAGATAGGGGTTGACCAGTTTGATGCTGTCACGGGCGTTGTCGATGGCATTGTAGTAGAACTGCCTGATAATCTTGTTGCTCGTTCGTGGCTCGCGGTTGATGATACCCACCGTCTTATGGAAGGCGGTGGCGGTGGTGTCGGGCTTCAGGTTCTTGAAATGTGCCGTGTCGCTGGGCGTCAGTCGGAAATACTTCGCATCATAATCCACACGGGTGGGACACACCTTGTTCCATATCTTGAAGAAGATGCGCTGGAGCGTGTTCACCTCCTCACCCTCGATGCGGCAGTGCATGTCACGCCACTCCCCCACCACTTCGGTACCGTTGATGTAGTAGTCGGCCACATTCATACCCCCTGTATATGCCACCTTTCCGTCGATGACCACAATCTTGCGATGGTCGCGGGAGAACACATGGTTGATCCATGGGAAACGGACAGGGTCGAACTCGTAGATTTCCACGCCGGTGGCGCGGATGGCGACCAAGTGCTCCTTTTTCAGAGGTTGGTTGTTTGAGTCGTTGCCGAAGCCGTCGAAGAGGGCTCGCACCTCCACGCCTTCCTTCGCTTTCTCAGCCAGCAGGTCGAAGAGCAGGTGGGCGATGGAGTCGTTGCGGAAATTGAAATATTCAAGGTGGACGCTGCTCTTCGCCTGGCGGATGGCTTCAAACATATCATCAAACTTCTCCTGCCCGCTCATCAGGAGCACCACGCTGTTGTCGTGGGAGAAGGTGACATGTTCATGCTCCAACTGCCTTATGAGGAGCGAGTCGCTGCTTTGCGAGCGAGCGTTGGAGAGGCCGATGAAGAGCAGGAGGAAAAGGAAGGCGGATTTTTTCATAACGATGATGGGAGTCATAGCATGCAACGGTAATGGTCGACGATGCCTAAGAGGTGACGCTCCTGATCGGTCACCAATACCGTATGAACCTTGTATTTATTCATAATACGCTGGATTTCTGTCACTTTCGTCGAAGGCGTGACGCACTTCGGAGAAGTGGTCATGATGTCGCTGACGGTCTTGTCGAAAAACTCCGACTGCCACCGCTCCATGGCACGGCGGATGTCGCCATCGGTGATCAGTCCTTCCACCTTGCCGTCGCGAAGGGAGACGCCAAGACCCAACTTGCCCTTGCTCACATGGATGATGGCCTCGCCAAGATGCATGTCGGAGGGTATGATGGGGAGGTTGTCGCTCTTCATCACGTCGCGGGCGGTGGTGAGGAGGCGTTTCCCCAACTCCCCGCCGGGATGGAACTGTGCGAAGTCGCGGGGGCGGAAGCGGCGCACTTCCATCAAGGCCACGGCAAGGGCGTCGCCCATGGCAAGGGCGGCGGTGGTGCTGCTCGTCGGTGCGAGGTTCAGCGGGCAGGCTTCCTTCGACACCTTCACCAGGATATGTGCGGAGGAGTATTTGGCCAACAGGGAGTCGGGGTTGCTTGTCATGGAGATGATGGGGATGTGCATATGGAGCACGATGGGTATGAAGCGCAGCAGCTCGTCGGTCTGCCCGGAGTTGCTCAATGCAAGCACCACGTCGTCGGAGGTCATCACGCCGAGGTCGCCGTGGTAGGCGTCGAGCGGGTTGATGAAGAACGACGGCGTGCCGGTGCTGGAGAAGGTGGCTGCAATCTTCGCGCCGATGTTGCCGCTTTTTCCCACGCCGGTGACAATCACCTTGCCCCGGCAGTGGTAGATCATCTCTACCGCATGGTCGAAATTCTCATCCAACTGCCCGAGGAGTTCGGTCAGCGCATGTGCCTCGTCTCTGATGCACTGTGCGGCGTAGGTGCGGGCTTGCGCCAATCGGTCGTTGGGGGTGTTGCTCATTATCTTTTCGTTTTGCTACTGGTTTAATGATGTTGTAGAGACGGGATTCTTCCCGTCTCCCAATACAAGGATTCTTCCCGTCTCGCCGGGGGAATGTCTCCCAGCCACTTTCCGTCTCATTCAAAGTAGCATCCTCACCACCTCTTCCAGCCGGTTCAGGGGCAGCATGTTTGGCCCGTCGCTTAACGCGTGGTCGGGGTCGGGATGCACTTCGAAGAAATAGCCAGTGGCGCCGAAGGCTTTCGCAGCAAGGGCCATGGAGGGAACGAAGCGCCGGTCGCCGCCGGTCTTCCCGCCATCGCTGCCGGGGCGCTGCACGCTGTGTGTGCAGTCCATCACCACGTGCGGGACGATGTCGAGCATGTCGGCAATGTTGCGGAAGTCCACCACCAAGTTGTTGTAGCCGAAGGTGTTGCCTCGCTCTGTGAGCCACACCTCGCTGGCTCCTGCATCCAAGGCTTTTTCCACGGGGTAGCGCATGTCGCGCCCGCTGAGAAACTGTGCCTTCTTGATGTTCACCGTTCGCCCGGTGCGGGCAGCGGCGGTGAGGAGGTCGGTCTGCCTGCAGAGGAAGGCGGGAATCTGGAGGATGTCGGCCACGGCACCTGCCGGTGCCGCCTGCCACGCCTCATGGATGTCGGTGAGTATGCGTAGGCCGTAGGAAGAGTGGATGTCGGAGAGCATCTCCAAGCCTTTGTCGATGCCCGGTCCGCGGAACGAAGAGACCGACGTGCGGTTGGCCTTGTCGAAGGAGGACTTGAAGACTATGTCGATGCCCAGGCGGGAATTGATGGCAACCAACTCCTCGGCAACGGTTTGTAGCAGGTGCATGGACTCTATCACGCAAGGGCCTGCAATGATGATGGGGCGCATGTTCTTTGAATTTTCTGCAAATGTAGTTGAAAATATCGAAATTAAGACTTGTTGGGAAAAAGAATTTGTTTTTATGTCAACTAAAGCTGTTTTTTTGTGTTAACTTTGCAAAAGAATCAAACAAAATGGAGGATACTTATGTCGAAAAGCGCCAACGGTGTCAAATATGTGTTCGGAGTCATTCTTTTCGTGCTCGCCTTGTTGCTGGCTTATGAAACATGGAGAATTGTGAAGACCACCATCTTTCCGAATCCACCTATGACGATGTTGGGAAACTTGGAGATGTATAAGTGGACCGCTATCGGTGCCGTGATTTTCCTTGTGCTGAAGCGGTTTTGGTTTAGCAAGAACCTCCAATGGTTCGAGGTCTTCACACATGAGTTGACTCACACCATCGTCTCACTATTCACGTTTCGGAAGATGAGCAACTTCCAAGCGGGGGAGAGATCAGGAGCGGTTTACACCAGCGGCGGGTCGCTATCTGGCATTCTCGTGTCACTGGCACCCTACTGCCTGCCCATCTATTCCTATTTCCTCTTGATGCTCAGACCCATCATCGCCAACGAGGGATTGTGGATCTATGACATACTACTAGGAATAACATTGGCATTCCACGCCTCATGCTTCGCGTCGGACACAAGAAACTACCAGACGGACATCAACCAGTATCCTTTCTTCTTCTCCTATTCCTACATCGCAGCAGCACTGCTGTTCAACCTCAACGCCATCCTCGTCTCCTACTGGACGTCCAAGAACATCTTCACCGCGTGGTGGTATTGCCTGAAAGAGGTCGTGCCTGTATGATGCCAGTGGAATCAGAGGGACAGGTTTTTGATTCTTCAAAAAACCTTGCAAGGGGATTTTTGCTTACCTCTTGGCGAAAAAAGCACTTCCTAGGTCCTAGGTGAGACAAAAAGTGTGACAAGGATTGTGACCCTTAGAGGTGTGGTCACGGGACTTGGCACGGCATCCCGCTGGCGAGACGGGAAGTATCGCCGTGACTACAATTGCACGAAAAAGATTTATCAATATGAAATTATGTACCTTGATATTTTGCACCTATGCTTTTTTTTCATATATTTGCCCTGTCTTTCAGGCAAACGCCTCAGGGTGGGAACAGACCGGGGGTATAAGCGCGTTAACAATCTGCAAATCAAGAGAAAAACTTATAATATCCAAAAATTATATTCTATGAAACAATTTAAACTTATATGTATGATTTTGTCATTGCTGGTTCCCGTCAGCAGCATGGCACAATGGGTGGACAAGCAGTTTTTTGAATCTGAAGGCTTAATTGGAGTCAAGGACAACAACGGGAAATGGGGATTTATCGACTCTGAATCAGAAAAATTGGTCATCCCATGCAAATGGAATGAAACTTGGTCTTTCAGCGAAGGGTTATGTGCCGTTCAAGATGACACCGAGAAATGGGGCTTTATCGACAAGACCGGGAAATTGGTCGTCCCCTGCCAATGGATTGATGCAGATATTTTTTGTGAAGGTTTGGCGGCTGTCAGGGATGACAATTACAAGTATGGTTTCATCGACAAGACCGGGAAGTTGGTCATCCCATGCCAATGGAACAATGCAACTCTTTTCAGTGAAGGTTTGGCGGCCGTCATGGATGACAATTACAAGCATGGTTATATCGACAAGACCGGGAAGGTGGTCATAGCGTGCCAATGGAGTGATGTTGATTCTTTCAAAGAGGGACTAGCCTATGTCAAGAATGAGAATGGCAAATATGGAGTCATCGACAAGAGTGGGAAGGTGGTCATCCCATGCAAATACACAAACTCTCCCATAATAAAAGAACAAGGTTTGATTATCATTCATGAAGACAATGAGAAATATGGAGTTTTAGACAAGTCGGGGAAGCAAATCATTTCAAGCAAATTGTCAGAGATTCCCTATATCACAGAAGGAGGTTTGATTTTTATTGAAGACGACAATGGGAAGTATGATGCCTTAGACAAGACGGGGAAGCAAATCTTGCCATCGAAATTGGCAAGCTGCCCATATTTCTTTGATTCAGAAATGGATGTGGTCGAAGATATCAATGGAAAATATGGAGTCATCGACAAGACAGGAAAGGTTGTCATTCCATGCAAATTATCAAGTTCTCCTTCAATCATCGGGTCGGGTTTGATTTTTGTCGAAGACGACAATGAGAAATATGAAGTCATTGACAAAACCGGCAAGCAGGTTCTTCCTTTCAAAGTGACTGGTTGGTCTTCTTTCGATAACAATAATTTACTCATAGTACAAAATGAAAATGATAAAAATGGGGTAATCGACAATACAGGTAAAATCGTCATACCTTTCAAATGGAATAATATTAATTCCCTAACAGAAGGTTTGGCAGCTGTTGAAGAAGACAACGAGAAATATGGTTACATTGACAAGACAGGGAAGGTGGTCATTGCCTGCAAATGGAAATATGCGGATTCTTTCAGCGAAGGATTGGCTGGTGTTAAAGATGACAACGGCCATTGGGGATACATTGACAAAAACGGGCAATTGGTCATTCCTTGCAAATGGAATTATGTGATCGATTTCAAAGATGGTTTGGCTGTTGTTGAAGATGATAATTTTAAACGAGGTATCATCGACAAAACAGGCAAAGTGGTCGTACCGTGCAAATGGGAATTAATATATGAATTCAGTGAGGGTCTTGCTGCCGTGCAAGATGACAATGAGAAATGGGGCTATATCGACAGGACAGGGAAGGTGGTCATTCCATGCAAATGGGTAAATACTAATGTATTCAGAGAAGGGCTTGCTGCCGTGCAAGATGACAATAAGAAATGGGGCTATATCGACAGGACAGGGAAGGTGGTCATTCCATGTAAGTGGAAAGAGGCATATCCGTTCAGTGAAGGCTCTGCCTATGTCGAGAATGACAAAGAAGAATCTTTTGCTATTGACAAAACCGGGAAAATCCTTGACAAAGAAGCTCCTCTTTTCTAAAGGATTTGCAAAAACAGAATCACCCCCTAATTATCATCGGCGCCAACCATAGGGTTTGGCGCCGATTTATTTGCCCACCGTTCAAAAGGTCCCGCAAGCAGAGTAAATTACTCCCCCTCAAAGTTTAGAGGGGGCCAGGGGGCGTTGACAAGCCACAACCCATCATTCACACCCCATCCTTGCTCCGACGATGTGACAAGGTTGTGACGCTTGATGTGACGCCCTGTGTAACGCTCAGTGTGACGCTTGGTGTGACGCCCGATGTGACGCTCGATGTGACGCTTGATGTGACGCTCGATGTGACGCTCGGTGTGACGCTTTTACACAATGAAAAAGCATCATTAACCCATTGTAATACAACAAGATACAAATAAGGGCATTTTGAGGGTGTGACGCTTGGTGTGACGCTTGGTGTGACGCCCTGTGTGACGCCCTGTGTGACGTTTGATGTGACAGAAAAAAAGAAAAGAAATAAAAGAAAGAAAAAAATCCCCCTGCACCCCCTATAAAAGAAATTAAAACAAAAAAAAGAAAAAACACTCACACAAACGTGCGCGCATGCAAGAAAATCACCCGTTCTCTGTATGCGAAGGTTCTGCCTTCGCCCACACCACACCAGCGCGCATGCAAGAAAATCACCCGTTCTCCGTAGGCGAAGGTTCTGCCTTCGCCCACACCACACCAGCGCGCATGCGAGAAAATCCCGTTCTCCGTATGCGAAGGTTCTGCCTTCGCCCACACCACACGTGCAAAAGAGGCCATAAAACGAAAAAAAGCGACAGGTTTATGGCAAAATGACATCCACTTTAATGAAAAATCATTATCTTTGCACCATCTTTGAGTCATCTATCATTTTTCGACACTAATCTACATCAACATTCTGACCTGGCAGCCTCCCTTTTCAGGCACCCACACTCAAATCAAAAAAATATCATTTCATTTATAACTAATCAATTACTAACAACATGACAAAAAAAATCCGAACCATCACCCTGCTCTTCCTGGCACTGCTGGGAATGGCACTTGACGTGACGGCCGCCGACTTCAAGGACTTCAGCGTCCAGGTGAACAACCAGTCGGGAACACTGCTCACCAGCGAAGAGCAAGTGCAAGGCACCTCCGTCAACTTCGGCGTGGCGGTGGCCGACAACGGCACCGTCTCCCGCGTGGCAGCCGACGACGCCTCCGCCGTGGCCACCATCAGCGGCACCTACCACAGCGACCACGGCTGCACCGGCCTGCAAGTCGTCGTCGCCGTCCCTGGCTCCGTGAAAATCACCGTGGGCCAATGCACCTACAGCACCAGCACCATCAAGGTGACCAACAGCAGCGGCGAGACAGTGGCCAGCAAGACCCCCTCCTCCCCCGCCTGTTGGAAGAACAGCCACAGCAACGTGGACGAACTCTACTACAGCGGCGATGCCACCACCCTCACCATCACCGGCATGGGCTACTGCCCCTATGTCGCAGTGGAAGCCGTCAATGCGACCCCGACGAAATACACCGTCACCTATGCCTTGGGCAGTGAGACCGCAGAAGGCGTACTTCCCGCATCCAGCGAAATCGACGCCGGAGAGTCGGTCGCCATTCCCCTCAACCGCACCCTCTACAAGGACGGCTACACCCTCACCGGATGGACCGACGGCACCAACACCCATGCCCCAGGCGCCACCGTCACACCGGAAGGCGACCTCGCCCTCACCCCGGTCTTCACCCAAAACAGCGTGGCTCTCGCCGACCGCACCTCTGACGTGACGCTGAAATGGGACTTCCAAAAGAGAAACGGCGCACCCGTGCTCAACTACCAGAACCAAGCCGGCATCTACGTCACCCAAGGCAACGTCAACGGCAGCACCATCGACGTGAAACTCGACTTCACCACCTCACCCGGAAAAATCAACAACACCAGCTGGAACGACTGGTGCCAGATCAACCAAGGCACCACCTTCACCATCCCTTCTTGCAAGGGAGCCGTCGTCTCCGTGGAAGCATACGCCGCACTAAGCGAACTCACCATCGACGGACAGAACGACTACACCAGCGGAAAGACCATCTCCTACACCGTGGCCAACTCCGCCGACGCCATCGACATCGTCTTCGGCAGCGAAGGACAGTACTACCGCTACATACAGACCGTGCTCCCCGTGGTGGCCAGCCAAGGCGGCGGCGACTCCTTCGACAATGTGAACGGCACCATCACATGGCCAGTGGGCAACGAGGCGACACCCGACATCGCCACCGACATCGCAGGAGCCATCAGCAGCGCCTCCGTCAGCGTGGGCGAAGGACTGACAGTGGGTTCTGCCACTTATTTCGACACCCCGATGGTGATGTACACCCCGGCAAACAGCAACGCCGGCACCGTCTCCGCCGCGATGATTGAATACCGTGTGAAAGCAGCCAAGGGCGTCACCTTCAAACCCACCAACGTGACCTATGCTGCAGTGAAGGTGGGTACCGACAACGCCACCTACAGTTGGAGCTACACCCTCGACGGTGTGGAGAGCACCATCACCAAAATCGACCCCAAACCAGACCTGTTACGCAATAGCGGATCCAACTCCAATACGGCGAAACTCTACCACAGCCATGACATTTCGGCAGACGGCGTACAGGAGTTCACCTTCCGCATCTACATCTCCGACTGCGCCAACAACAAGCAAATCTGCATCGGCAACATGGTCATCACCGGCACCGTGAATGGCACGACCCAGGCCGTGGAGACCTTCCCCCTCACCATAGCTGCCAGTCCCGAAGCAGGCGGCACGGTGAGCGCCTATCCCAATGACGAGGCCTACGAGGCCGGCAGCGAGGTGACCCTCACTGCCACGCCCAATTTCGGCTACCATTTCATCAACTGGACCAACGGCGACAACGAAGTGGTATCTACTAACGCCAAGTTCACCTACACCGTGAACGCCGCCTCGGCACTCACTGCCAACTTCCAGGCCGTGAACACCTACGCCCTCAACCTCACCGTCGACGGCAGCAACGACTACATGGTGACCCTCGACCCCGCACCCACAATGGTGGACGACAAGATGATGTATGAGGAAGACACCTATGTCACCCTCACCGCCAACCAATACGAGGGCCTGGTGACCTTCAGCAACTGGAGCGACGGACAGACCAGTCAGGAAATCCGCGTGAAGATGACCGAGAACATCGACCTCACCGCCTACTACACACAAAACGACATCATCGCCGGCTGGGACTTCTACACCCGGGGCAACAGCGGCCGCGTGGCCGACTTCTCCTCCGAGGACAACGAGACGACAGCCTTCACCCTCACCAACGGCACCGAAACCACCTCCTGGCTTGACAAGAGCACCGAGGCTGCCGGTGGCTATGAGTCGATGAAAGGCGCCGCCGTCAACTGGAAAACCGGCAACACGGAAGGCGACGTGGGACACTACTACTGGCAGACGAAAGTCAACGCCGAAGCCTTCACCGACATCAAGGTGCAGTTTGACATGCTCTACAACTACAACTCCTATACCGTATACAACGTGGACTATTCCACCGACGGCGAGAACTGGACCACCAACGGGAGCATCTCCCTCACCGGAGCCAAAGCCGTCTGCCACTACGAAGGCACACTGCCCGCCAACGCCAACTATGAGTCGGCCCTCTACATCCGCATGATTCCCGACTACACCTCAGCCATCCAGGGGTCTTCTTCCAAGAACGACGGCAACACCATCGCAATGGTGTTCATCACCGGTACGGAGCAGTTGGAAGACGACGAGACGGCTCCCGTGCTCGTCAGCACAGTGCCTGAGGAAGGGGCAGACAACGCCTCCGCCAACGGCAAGGTCGTCCTCACCTTCGACGAAAAGGTGAAACTGGCCGACGGAGCCACCGCCACCCTCAACGGCAAGGCCCTCACCGGCACCGCCTCCGGCAAGACCGTGGTGTTCGAGTACAAAGGCCTGGAGTATTCCACGGCATACACCTTCACCCTGCCCGCCAACAGCGTGAGCGACCTCACCGACAACTACCTTGCCGAGCCCGTCACCATCAACTTCTCCACAAGGACGCTCCCCGACATCACCAAGGGTCTCTACGACTACTACGTGAAGAGCAACGACGACCTGGTGGCCGCCATCAACGCCGCCAACAGCCGCAGCGACAAGACCACACGCTACCGCATCTTCATCCACAACGGCACCTACACCCTGCCGCAGAGCACGACAGCGACCATCAACAGCGACGATGGCAACACCTACCCCAGCCCCGTCACCTTCATCACCGCCTCCAACATCTCGTTCATCGGAGAGAGCATGGAAGGGGTGGTCATCACCAACACCATCCCCGCCAGCGCCACCTACGCCGGCACCTATGGCACGACAAGCGTCTATGACGGCATCAGCAAGAGCGACGTGCTGCAACTGCAGGGTTCGGTGAGAAACACCTACTTCCAGGACCTCACCGTGAAGAGCGGCATGGCAGACGCCCGCGGCCGCAACATCGCCGTGCAGGACAGGGGTTCGAACACCATCTACAAGAACACCTGCCTCTGGGGCTACCAGGACACCTGGACCTCGAACAACAACAACGGCCTCTACTACTTTGAGAACGGCCTCGTGCGCGGCCGCACCGACTTCCTCTGCGGCAAGGGCGACGCCTACTTCAACCAAGTGGACATCCAGATGTGCATGAACACCGGCGGCTACATCGCCGTGCCATCAAACAGCATCAAATATGGCTACGTCTTCAAGGACTGCACCATCAAGGGGGAGAACAGCGCCCTCAACGGCAAGTACACCCTCGGCCGTCCCTGGGGCGACGGCACTCCCGTCGCCCTGTGGATTGACACGAAGATGGAAATCGTGCCCTCAGCCATCGGCTGGAGCGAGATGAGCAACGGCTGGCCGAAGCGCTTCGCAGAATACAACTCCACCACCGCCAGCGGCCAACCCGTAGACCTGAGCGGACGCAAGACCATATTTGGCGACAACCATCCCAACAACCCCGTGTTGACCGCCGAGGAGGCAGCCGAAGCAGCCGACATGACCAACATGTACGGCGAATGGGACCCCACCTCCTACACCGAGCAGGCCAACGCCCCGTCGAACGTGAAACTCACCGACGGCATACTGACCTGGGATGACAGCAACCATGTGTTCTGCTGGGCCATCGTGAAAGACGGAAGCGTCGTCGACTTCACCACCAACCCTGTCTACGAAGTGGATGATGCCGAAGCCACCTACGCCGTGCGCGCAGCCAACGAGATGGGTGGACTGGGCGAGGCCACCACGGCCGTCGTCTCCACCGGCTGGCTCCCAGGTGACGTCAACCACGACGGCGAGGTGAACATCACCGACGTGACACTGACCGTCAACTATCTCCTCGGCAACGAAGACAACAATTTCTACCTCACAGAGGCTGATGCGAATAGCGACGAACAGGTGAACATCACGGATGTGACTACCATCGTGAACTACGTGCTTACCCATGCACAGCAATGACGTCACAGCCATCTTCTGGCAGATATGATAATCCGGGTGGACCTCACAGTCCACCCGGATTTCATTTTTTCGTCGTCATGGAGGAATTCTTCACCCGGGTAGACGAAGCAAAGCGTGAAATAATGGATGGCAAAGGAATGTCATTTGCCAATGTGGAAGAATTAGACAGCTACATCCGCGGTCTATGAGATACAAAGTTATCTTTGCGCCGACTCCCAGAATGTTCTGTCGGAACATTCTTTGCACATCATAAAATATCAACCTGCGGTTGAAATTTGATGAACACCCTACGCCAAAAGACCGTGTCCACACCCCGGGATGCTCACTCGGAGTGCAACATCCCCGCCCCTGTAGGGTCAGGTCTTGTGCCTGACCGCAAGGGGTCAGGGGTGGGGTCTGTAACTTTAACGCCAAGAGACAGTGTCCACACCCAGAGTGCTGAAAACGTCATATTAGAAATAAACGCAAGAATAACCTTTGGGTCAAATACCCCCACCCCTACCCCTCCCCTC
>JAFWSS010000182.1 GCA_017524385.1 Prevotella sp. | reverse complement strand
CATCAGACAACAACACCAAATACAGATTTTATATGTTCCATTTTAAGCAAGGACTTGGCTGGAAAGCATGCTATGACGATGAAAACAACATCTACACCGCAAAGACCTCATGGAGAGGAACTTTCGATCTCTATGTGATCAACGCTGAGATCTATCATCAGCTTGGTGAACCAGATGTAGATCCAGACGAACTGATTCACTCCGGCAGGCATCTCTATCATAGTGAGGACAGTCCCATCGGGCCGCCCACCGACATGGTGGTCGATGAGAACTATGCAGCGCTATGCCCCTGGACCAATATTCAGGCAAGCGGAAATGTGATGTCAAAGGAAATGACAGAACTTGCTATTGATTTCCTGGAGAACGAGGAGACACGGGCACATCGGGAAAAACAAAGAAGATCAGGCAAGAAAAAACAGGAATAAAAGGAGTATCTATTGATACAGGAAAACATTTCGGGCGAAATCTAACCAAAAATGGATAGGTTTCGCCCGTTGATTAGAACTTCAGAGGAAATGATCATTCAGCACGGATTATTACCCTGAAAATGTGTCAATTTCGGGAAAATAATTGGTTTGCATCATATCTTTTTGTACTTTTGCAGGCACAAAAACAATTCAGCATCATCCTTAGCATTCACACATCACTATTTCGAATATGAGAAAACTATTACTATTCATTTTCGCAGCCTTTCTATCGGCATCTGCCGTGGCACAGGAGAAATTCGAATTGGGCAAGCCCAATGACGACAACTACAGATATCTGGATGATTATCTGGCCCTCAAAGAGTATATCAACTATACCGATTATCCCAATTTCAAACTTGGTTCCGGCACTACCGTCAGCGACTATCTCAACAATTCGCTGTTCAAGAACTTGATCAACAAGAACTTCACCGAGACCGTTGCCGGCAACGCCATGAAAATGGGCAGTTGCGTGGATGGCAATGGCAACATGAATTTCACCACGGTGAAGAACTATGTGAATGCGGCCACTGCGGCAGGACTCAGCGTCTATGGCCACACCCTCGCATGGCATTCACAGCAGCCAAACGGATGGCTGAGGAAACTCATTGCCGACAAGCCTGCTCCCGATCTCACCGACGGTGATGTGGATGTCTGGATCCAGGTCGCTGCCAAGGACTTCCGCACCCAGCAGACCGTGGGGTGGACGGCATCAGAATCAGAATTTGGTTATACCATCAGTTTCGACGCCACCAATGGTCTTAAAGTGACCACCACAAAGTCGTATCCATGGCAGGTGCAGTTTGTGCCCATGTCTGACATCCTTCTCGACAGGAACAAGACTTACAAGATGACCGTGACCGTGAAAGGTTCCAAAGCGGGACACCTGGACGGACGCCTCGGCGACTGGGGCAGCGGCGCCAATGTCACGATTCCCTTTACCACGGAGTGGCAGGATGTCGAGGTCAACGTCAAACCGACCATGGAGAGCAGTTTCTTGCTGCTGCATGTTCCCAACTTCGTAGGCGAAGTGTATATCAAGAGCATCAAGTTTGAGGAGAAGAAGAAAGGCAAGACCGTCTTTGAGGAGCGCCGCTGCCTCAAGGCCCACGCCACGGAAAGGGTGTCTGAAGCATGGGACAACCAGATGTGGCTGGTGCCTGGATCTTTCTCCTCAGGCGCAAGCTTTGTATTCACAGCTGACGTGCGTGCCGACAAACCTGCATTCGCATCGACACAGATCCACAACGCTCCCGGTTCTTACGTCCACTATGAGGCATTGGGCAATGTGAACTTCACCACCGAATGGAAGACGGTCACCGTGAGCGGCACCTTCAAGGCTGCTGGTCAAAGCATCGCCTTCAACCTCAGCGAGTTGGCCGAGGAAAACAACTACTACTTCGACAATGTAAGCCTGAAGATCGGCGGAGTGGAGAAGATCAAGAACGGTGACTTTGAAGGCACTGACGTCAGTTCTTTCAGGGTCAAGGAAAACAGGGGCAGCGTGGTCACTCCTACCATCTGTGAGAATCTCACCTATATCTACATACCGTCCTCCATCCCGCAGACACAGCAGGAGCGCCACGACACCCTCGTGTATGCCATGGACAAGTGGATCAAAGGGATGATGCAGGCCTGCGACGGCAAGGTCAAGGCTTGGGACCTCGTCAACGAGGCCATCTCCGGCGGAGGCAATGACGGACAGGGCAACTACGCCCTGCAGCACTCCGAGGGGTATAACCCTGACGGCACATGGGATGTCGGCGGCGACGCTTTCTACTGGCAGGACTTCATGGGTGACCTGGATTACGTGAGACAGGCCTGCCGTCTGGCCCGCAAGTATGGACCGGAGGACATCGTCCTCTTCATCAACGACTACAACCTGGAGTCGGACTGGGACGGCAACAAGAAACTGAAGTCGCTCATCAACTGGATCAAGAAGTGGGAGTCGGATGGCGTCACCAAGATCGACGGCATCGGCACGCAGATGCACATCTCCTACTATGAGAACAGCGGCACGAGGAACAGCAAGAAGAACGCCATCACCAACATGTTCAGACTGATGGCTGAGACCGGCAAGTACGTACGCGTCAGCGAGATGGACATGGGCTACGTGGATGCCAGCGGCAAAGATGTTCCTACTGCCAACATGACGGAAACGCAGCACAAGAACATGGCCGACTTCTACGAGTGGATCATCAAGGAGTTCTTCCGCCTCGTTCCTCCTGCACAGCAGTGGGGCATCTGCCAGTGGTGTCCTACCGACTCTCCTGCCAACAGCGGATGGCGCGCCAACACACCGGTAGGCATCTGGGACATCAACTATTACCGCAAACATGTCTATGCCGGTTTCGTGCGTGGACTGGGCGGCGTCCCCAACGGCATTGAGAAGGTTGAGGCAGACAAGGCCATCGACACCTCAAAGGGCATCTACAACCTCAACGGCATCCGTCTGAAAGCCACATCGCTGGATGACCTCCCCAAAGGCATCTATATCGTCAACGGCAAGAAGGTGATCAAATAATTTTCCCTTCCCATCAAAGCCCCGCCTTGTCGTAAGCCCCCACCCTATCCAGGCTTATCCCAAGGCGGGGCTTCTATTGAGGGCCAATCATTTCCCTTAAATCTGTAATGTCAATATGATGTCAAGACATTTTTTCTGCCTCGTTTTCGCCATGGCGCTCATCTCAACGAATGGCGTCCATGCTCAGAAGAAAGTGTATGTCCCGGAAAGCCTGCGTGGCATGGACCTTGCAAGCGACACTTCGCAATGGTCGTTTCAGCGCAGCATAGAGACCCCCGACCTCATCTTCATGTGGGAGAAGGGGTTCGGGCAAGACCTCAACCACCCGCCTCTCCTGGATGGCAAGCCGATGGCTTTCCGGTTGGACAATCTCAGGTACCGGGCGCAGCATTTCTACCATTTCTTCCGCGACACGCTGGGATGGGTGAAAGGCCCGTCCAAAGCCGACCGCTACAAAATGATGGTCATGATCAAGTATTCCCTTGACGACACGGCCTATGGTGGGGCCTACGACAATTTCATCGGCGCGCTCTGGGTGACTCCCATACGCATACAGGATGAGAAAATGAATGTCATAGCCCATGAGCTGGGGCATTCCTTCCAGTCCCAGATCGTGGCCGACAGCATAGGAATGATCTGGGGCAACACTGGCTTCTTCGACATGACTTGCCAGTGGATGCTTTGGCAAGTCAACCCCGACTGGGTCACCGACGAGTACTACCATCTCGATGCCTTCAGGAAACAGACCCACAAGGCCTTCCTCCATATGGATAACATCTATCATTCACCTTACGTCATACAGTGGTGGAGCGACCTGCATGGACGGAAGAGCATCGCCGAACTTTTCCGTCAAGCCAGATTGGGTGAAGACCCGGCGACGACCTACATGCGTATGTATGGACTTGGCCAGGAGGCATTCTGCGACGAGATGTTCCGAGGCTATCAGCATCTGGTCAATTTCGATTTCAACCATGCACGGCATGAGACACGTCCCTATGCCTGTACGTTCGACACCGAGTTGGAGGACATGGGTGGGGGATGGCTTGGTCCCAAAAACTTGCCCGAGGGCTATGGCTTCAATGCCATCCGTCTGGACAACCGCGTGGACCTCAATGCCAAAACGTTCAAGGTGCGTGTCAAAGGCGACAACCTGCGTTATGGTTTCGTGGGGGTCACACCCGATGATGAATGCATCTATGGCGCAGTCAACAACCCCGTTTTGCGCATCCCTAAAAATATGCGGTTGAGGCATCTCTATCTGGTGGTGATGGGAGCACCTCAGCGCCACGACGACTTGAAGGCGAAAACTCCCACCACCTCCATGCGCTTGAGTGGTGAGTCGAGTATCAACGGCTCCAGCAAACCCCTCATCATCGTCGATGGCAACATATGGGAAATCAACACCAAAAATTTCGACTTCTCTTCCGGCAATAAGGAGAAGATTGCAGAACTCCTCAAACTCAACCCTGAAGACATCGAGAGCATCAACGTGCTCAAGGGTGCCGCCGCCACCTACATCTGGGGCTCTAAAGGCTCCAATGGAGTGATTGAAATCAAGACGAAGCTCGGCACCTCGGGGCAATTAATCCATCTCCAATATCCATATATGTTCAAGATATCCCATTGATATCCCTCACCCCCATAACCATCCTTTCATCCATCACATCAACCAAACATCAAGAAAGAAATGCAGACAAAAGTACACAGATGCCGGCGCTCCTTCGTCTTGGCGACACTCCTTTTCCTTCAATTCACCCTGTTCGCCGCCCATGCCTTGGCACAGAAGACGGTTTACATCCCCAATGAGTGGCGGTACCAGGGCAGCGACACCCTGCTTTACAAGGAGAGCGACCCCGACAACAAATACACCTGGTCGAAAAGCCGTTCGGTGGAGTCGGACAACGTAATCATCTTCTGGGATAAAGGGTGGGGTGGCACCAAACCCCATGAATTGCCCAAGAGTAATTTCTATTATGTCGACATTCCCTACCTGCTCCAACAATGTGAGTCGTTCTTCGACCTGGAGATCAACCAACTCGGATTCGTCAATCCTGAGACATCCAACCTGAGCCGATACAAGGTGATGGTGCTGATGAACCACACTTCGGAGTGGACCTGCTATGGCGGAGGCTACGACTTCCAGGTCTCTGCGCTGTGGCTCAACCCATCCACCTGCAAGCCGGTGGGCTTTTCCGTGGCACACGAGGTGGGGCATAGCTTCCACTACATGTGTTATGCCGAGCACAGCGGACACAGGGATTCCAACACCGACAACACGGGCTTCCACCTGGCTTGTGGCAACGGCCAGACCATCTGGGAGCAGACAGCCCAATGGCAGGCCTGTCAGTCGTTTCCGGAGTTGATGTTCAATGAGAGCATGGGTGTTTTCCGATACAGCCACAACTATGCCTACTCGCATGAGTGGCACCGCTATCAGTCGTATTGGTTCCATTACTACCTCTGCGAGCACTATGGCGACATCACCACCGTGGCACAGGTGTGGAACACTCCCATGACCGGCCAGCAACAAGGCCAGGCCACCGACTTCAACCAAGCGCTGATGAGACTGAAAGGGCTCTCCGTGCGCGAACTCTATCAACTCTATTTCGACTATGCCTGCCGGTGTGTCACATGGGATTTCGAGGCTTGCAAACCCTACCGCAACCCGCAGGTCGGCAATTTCGAATACCGCTGCTTGTTGAAGGATGACCATAGCTATCAGGTGGCACTGGCCAGTTGCCCGCAGGGCTCTGGCTTCAATGTCATACCTCTGAAATTGCCTGTCGCCGGCACGCAGGTGACCACCCACTTGACAGGGTTGGCCGTTGGTGCCCCATTGCTCGACGAAGACCCTGGAGAGTATTTCAATGGCAACTCCGTCTATCAAAAGCTTGCCACCAACCAGCGGCGTTATGGCTACGGCGGCATCCGTTCGGCACGAGGTTTCCGCATGGGGTATGTGGCGTTGATGCAAGATGGCACCCGACAGTATTTCTCGGAAGACAGCGTCTATTGCCAAGGCTCCACCGACGGTGTGACGGAAGACTACTCTTTCGTCGTCCCGGAAGGGGTGAGTAGGTTGTGGCTTGTGGTGTCGCCGGCATTGAGGAGCTATGCGAAACATGCGTGGGACGAGACGATTGCCAATGACGACATGTGGCCCTATAGCTTCAGTCTTGAAGGCACCGACATCGGTTCGGGGGCCACCGTATATGCCTCCCCGACCATCGATGGTCGCGACATCGCCGACATCGCCTTCAACTACGACGTGAGGTTCCCGCGCGACACCCAGGGCTATTCGGGCTGCACGTTCTCCCTCACCGGCCAGGTTGCCGCCGCCCTGGGGACGGCATTCCAGATGGATGCCTCGACTATCAGTTCGAAGATGCAGACTTGGAGTTCAAGCGGTCCGCAGGTGGGCAAGATGGTCTTCTATGCGGCAAGGCCCGACGGCACCCTGTCGAATACGGGCAGCACGGCCAACGGCTACGGCCACTGGTTTGATGCGCAAGGATACGTCATCAATTATCCCAATGGATGCATTTACTCGGAGTTCGCTCCCTCAGGCCTCTCCTTCACCATCGGACAGTATCCTGGCAAGTGCACGGAAGGGTCGCAATACACCATCCGGCAGACCTTGCGTTACCGCAAGGACGCCAGTACCTATGCCAATGCCAATTTCATCTTCCACGTCACAGTAGGTGGTTCGGTGGCATCGTCATCCCTTCAGTCGATTGACTACGCCGACCCCACCGGCATCAATGAGGCGGTGCCTGTCTCATCTGGTTCACCTTCCCGCCATGTATACAATATGCAAGGACAGCGGTTGAACGCCCCACGACATGGATTAAACATCATCGACGGCCGCAAGGTACTTGTGAAATGACATGGGTGAGACGCTCCTTGTGGTACTGTTTATAATCAAATAGTTACAACTTTTTTAATCGATACATATCAAAAACCATGGTTATGAAGAAATTATTGATGACAGCGATGTTGGTCGCTACAAGTGTTGGGCTGACGAATGCCCAGACAACCCAGAAGCAAATAGTGGAAGATGGTGGCACAGGACCGTTCAAGTCGGAAGTGGTGGGCGATGCCTCGTGCCCGGGATTCACCGTGTATCGACCGCAGAACCTGAAGGATGTGGTGGCCAAGCAGGGTGCACTGCCCGTGATTGTTTATGCCAACGGTGCCTGTTTCAACAACAACGTGGAGATGCGCTTGCTCTTGAGCGAAGTGGCATCCTATGGTTATGTGGCGGCCGCCATAGGTCCTTATGACGAGGCGGATGTGATGGCACAATGGAGGGGCGTGCTGAAGTCGGCTTATCCCGAAACCAAGGGCGATGTGGTAATGGCCAATGGCGAGAGGATCCTGCCGTTGACTCCAGAGGAAATCAAGGCTCGTCAGGAGGAACAGGCAAGGCAAAGAGAGTTGGCCGCAAAGAAAAACAAGAAGGCCAGGAACCAACAGCCTGCAGCGCCTCAATTCAGCACTTATCCCAAGATGCTGCTCGAGGTGCTCGACTGGTTGACTGACCAGAATGCCACTTCTGGCTCGGAATACTACCATTGCCTCGACCTCGACTATGTGGCGGCGATGGGCCAGTCGTGCGGAGGAGCACAGGTGTTGGGGGTGGCTCACGACCCACGCATCAAAACCTGCGTGATGCTCAATTCCGGCATAGGAGACATGGAAATGATGGGGTCCACGAAGGAGTCGCTCAAAAACCTTCACACGCCGATGTTCTATATGATTGGTGGACCTGGCGACATCGCTTACGCCAATGCGCAGAAAGATTATGAGCGAATAGCCGACAACATCCCCGTGGTGATGCTGAACTCGAAGGATGGACACAGCGGCACCTATTATGAGAAGTATGGAGGCAACTATGCAAAGGCTGTGGTGAAGTGGCTCGACTGGCAGTTGAAAGGACAGGTGGGGCAGTCCGCCCTCTTCCTCGATGACGAATACCTGAAAATGAAATTCCCCGAATGGCAGGGGGTCAGGAAGAATTTCTGATTGACCCAAGTTGCGGAAGTGAGTCGCGACGCTTTCAATTGAATGGTTTTGGGTGAGTCGCTTCACCATGAAAGCAAAAACTATTTTTTGATGAACTTGCGCCCGTTCTGGATGTAAATGCCTGGAGGCAGGTTGCCTTGCACTGCCTGGCCTTGCAGGTTGTAGATGCGCGATGAGCCAGGCTGGCGGGATGTCACCTCGCAGATGCCGTTCACGTCAGGCTGCATGACAGGTTCTGAGTAACTGCCCATGATGTTCGCCTTGCCGATGGTGGGTACGTTCATGGTGAAGACGTCGCGGCTGCCGTCGGGATAACGGCCTGCGGTCTCGTCGCTTTCCATCACGCCATAGGTGAAGCGGTCGCTCCAACTTTCATCGGCTGCCGTCAGCAGCATTTCGCCACCGTCGGCATCCAACTTGAACGAGGCGTGCAACTGCGACAGTGGCTCCACCTTGTCGCACCATATCGTGAGGAAGCCATAAGCGGGGATGATGGTCGAAATGTCGTTTGTCTTTTCAATCTGGCATTTCTTCGGATTCTCCGGGTCGTCGCTCAGGTACATTCCTGCGATGTCGATGTCTGAGTCGGTGGTGTTGTAGAGTTCCACCCAGTCGTTGTGCTTGAAGAACTCGTTGACGTAGATGCTGTTGGCAGCACTCACCTCGTTGATGCAGACAGGCGTGCAACCTTCTGCCTTGCGCTCTGCTTCGGTCAGCGGTGTGAAGCAGGCCGTCAGCGTGAGTTTGCTTTCGTCGGACAAGTCGATGACGGTGTCGGGCAAGATGTCGTCGCTAGTGGTGCCCATGGTGGTGAGCAGTTCGCAGTCCCAATAAAGGTCGCTTGACGTGTAACTGGTGTTATGCACCTCGATGGCGATGACATTGCCCCCCTTTCTGAATAGCGACGGGTTCAGTTCGAGCGAACCTTCCAGTGGAACCTCGGCGGCGTAAGTGGAAGAGAAGGTGTCGTAGCCGACGTTGCCTTGCCGCATGTTGACACGCCCCGCCTCCTGGCTGTTGACCCAGACGATGCAGCCATCGTCCACCTTGTAGTTGAGCAGGAAGAGGTCGGTGGCGTTGGGGTCGGCATTGAGGGTGAACGTCTTGCGGAAATAGGTGGTGGGGTTCTTACGGTCGGGATTGCCTCCATAGCCTACGGTGGTCTTTATGCCGGCCATGCTGTAGCCCAGGGGTGCCGCACCCGATTTCCACGAAGAGTGGTTGAAGCCATAGGCCTTCCATCCTGAAGGGGCTTCTCCTGCGTCGTAGTACCTCCATGTGTCGCCATAGCCGAAGACAGGGACATAATTGCCTGACAACTTGCGCCATCCTGCGAACGTGTAGCCCGCCGGGGCCTTGGCCTCCAGGCTGACGGGGGCGAAGAGCCGGCCGTTGAACTCGCCATACGGCACGTTGATGTCGTTGATGAAGATGTGGGCTCCCTTGGTGTCGGAGGCAACCTGGAGGCTCACTTTCTTCACGCCGGTGAGTTGCATGGGCCTGTATTGCTGCAGTTGGTTGACCATGGTTTCCAATCGATTCGCCAGATTGTTCTTGATGTTGTTGGCAGACCCGTCGGGGTTTCTGCCGTCGAGTTGCAGCATGGGGCGCATGGCGTCGGCCAATTCATTGACGATGGCGGTGGCACGGTTCTTTTCAAAGACGCTGCCCGCCAGGACGCAGAAGGTGTCGATGAACTTCTTGCGGTATTCGTCATGCTTCAGCAGATTGAGGAAGAGGCGCACCATGTCCACACTCCTGAACGATTCGAGCGTGGAGAGGCTGCGGCCCCAGGCATTGAAGGGTTGGTCGAGGTCGAAGAGGATGAAGCGGAAGCGTCCGTCGTCCTGGCTGCGATAGGCTTTTACGTTGTTGTCGGGCCAGTCGTCGTTGCCGAGGTAGATTTCTGCTGCCATATAATTGGTAAACTCGTCGATGTCGAGCAATGTCTTCACCTCGTCGTAGACACCGGCGGCATTGATGTTCTCACTGATATCGCAGAGATGGCGGTAGACTTCGTTGGTGCCGTTGGTGAACGTTTTGTTCTCGAACATGTCGATTTCCTCGTCGTCGTAGCCGTAGTTGGCATAGACATACTTGTCGTTGTTGGGCTCACGCAAGTTCAGCACCCCCTTGAACCTACCGTTGATAAACTCAGCCACCTGCACCAGACTTTGCACGTCGAGGTCGATGCCGGAGCGCTGGACGATGGTGGTCAGCGCCGGGTCCATGAAACGGTTGCCGGAGTCGTTGCCGCCATTGCGCACAAGCACCACCTTGCTGCGGATGTTGGGCTTCTGTGGGAAGAAGGCGTAGTCGAGGTGGTTCAGGCCGTCGAAGATTTTGTTTGACTTCAACTTCATCGAACGTGGACTGCTCATGCGCGACCATCCCCCCGAGACGCTGATGTTGACATCCTGGTTGAAGAGCATGCCGTCGGTAGGACTGATGTAGCTGAAGTTGACGGGACGGTCCCATGGTTGGTTCCAGTTGACGGCATCGTCGCGCCCGTTGCCGGGGATGCCGTTGCTGCCTTTCACATCGATGCCCCACATCGCATCGGTGAAGTAGCGTTCGTCGCCGACGATGGAAATCACGGGGATGGTGAAATTGTTGTGGGTTTGGATATAGCTGCGGGTGACGGGCACGCTGGGCAGGTAGCCATCGCGGAACAAGCGGAACACATAGTTCGTGGTCTTGGTGACGGTGAACAGTCCGTCCTTGCTCTCCATGCTCGAGCCGGAGCCGCCGGATGGTGTGCTGGCGGGCATGCTGCCGTCGGTGGTGTACATGAGCGTGGCGCCTTCGGGGATGTCGACCTTGACGGTGAGTGCACCTTTGAGGATTTGGCTTCCCTCGCTCACCACTGGTGCGTCAAGGCGTTCGGTGGCGAAGACCGATGTGGTGTTGGTGGCGCCTGGAGTGGCGTTGGCTGTCCATCCCCATTCGTCGCCGCCGTCGGTGGTGCGTGCCCATGATGTGCGACTTATGGCCTCGGGATATTCCACGCTGGTGACGAGTTGTCCGTCGCGGTCGCTCAGACAGATGACGCCGCCGTCGCTGTCGAGTTTGAAGGGTGCCTGGTTGCTCTTGATGTCGTCTGAGCCCAGCCACACGACGAGGTAGCCCTTGGCGGGAACGGTGCCGACGTTGGAGGGCATCCTCCAGCGCTTCAGGTCGTAGGCGTCGTTGCTCAGATACATGCCCGAAAGGTTGATGGGCTGCTCTGTCGGGTTGTATAGTTCTATCCAACTGTCGAAATTGTAGGCCGGACTCATCACCGACCCGGCGTTGGATGCCATCAACTCATTGATGACGAGGGCGACGCCGAGGATGCTTGATAACATGGTAGATATGTTTTTAGTGTTTGTCAGGGGGGCTTTTAATGCTTGTCGTATAAGGCAATGGCATCTGCCATGATTTCGGTATGGTCGAAAGCGAGTGGAGGAAGGGCGTTGATGGGGAACCATCCGGCCTTGGCGGCATCGTCCTGGCCGCTCACCTCCAAGGGATGGTCGACGATGGCAAGATATGCCACGGAAATGGTGCGTCCGCGTGGGTCGCGGTCGACCTTGGAGTAAGCACCAATCTGTTTTACGTTGACCAACTTCAACCCTGTCTCTTCTTCCAATTCACGAAGGGCGCATTGTTCTGTGGTCTCATCCATCTCGAGGAAACCGCCGGGTATTGCCCAGCAGCCCTTGTATGGGTCGTTGCCACGTTCAATCAGCAATACTCGCGGCTCGTCCTCGGTAGTGATCACAACGCAGTCGCATGTCACTGCGGGACGTGGATATTTGTAGGTATGACTCATGATGGTTGTATTGATTATTCAACATCTTTTCGTAAAAAGGTTCCAAAAGTACTGATATTTTTCCTTCTCACCAAAAAAAAGCAGCGATAATTTGGTTTTTATTACGTGCGGGCGTTGTAGCCGTGTGAAGGGTTTTCTACGGTGTTCTGTTGGGATAATCTTGCTTGTATTGCCAAATGGCACTACAAAAATCTGTCATTAAATGGCAAATTGTCAATTCATCACATTTGCCAAATCGCTGAAATACAAAGACATAAGATTGATGATAGGTGCGTTGCAAATGTGTAGTGCTAAATTTTTCCGTCATCGTAGGGCTGGTGGAAGGTGTTGAAATTACTCGCGTTCAGAAAAACTCAAATTCTTTTGGCTTTTCATTCGCTAATTCGTACCTTTGCCGCCGAATTTTCACCATCCTTAAGCCAATGAAAAAAATTTTTACTTTCTTTTTTGCCCTGGTCGCAGCAATGGCTGTCCAGGCCGGAGACATCTCCGTGAAGGTGCTCGCCACCCGCTATCAGACCATAACGGGGTTTGGTGCTGCCTGTTGTGATGGTGCCATGTGCCCCTTCGGCAACGACACCCAACCCGTAAAACTTCTCTACGGACCCACTTCACAAATTGGTCTCAATATCATGCGAATGGAGATTTCGCCCAACTTCATCGGCGATGTCGTCGTTCCCGAATGGGGTAATTGGGACTCTCCTTACGACTGGAAAGGTTCGCTGCCATCGGCAAAGATTGTCAAGCAGCGTGGCGGTATCGTTTTCGGAACACCTTGGTCGCCTCCAGGTGAATACAAGACCAACGGAACGGCACAGGGTGGAAACGCCGACGACCAAGGCAATCAGCGCGGCCAACTGCGTGAAGACTGCTACGACAAGTTCTTCCCTTGGCTGAACACGTTTCTGGAGTATATGAAGAGCAACGGGGTAGAAGTTGATGCCGTGTCCATACAGAACGAGCCCGACTGGTGGGTGAATTATTCAGGATGCCTCTATACACCGCAACAGCAACTCAAACTTGTCAAGAACTATGCTCATATGCTCGACAGGGAGAAATACAACGGCGTGCGCCTCATCAGCGCCGAACCTCTTGGCTTCGACCCCAATTATTCCAACATGCTCTTGAGAGACGAGACGGCACGCAACCAAATCGACATCATCGCCGGGCACCTCTATGGACATCCACCACTTGGAAACATGAAGGAGGCCAACGTCCTGGCTTCCAAATATGGAAAGGAAGTGTGGATGACCGAGCACTCTGTGACCGACAACATCAACCGACTGCCCAACTGGCACGAACAACTGCTCTTCGCCGAGGAGTTGAACGAATGCATGCTGGCGGGTTGCACGGGATACATCTACTGGTATATGCGCGCACATTGGGCTTTTGTAGGCACGGGTGAGTCGCAGTACAATCCTGGCAACACGAAAAACAAGTTGCTACCTCGCGCTTTCGTGATGTCACACTTCTCCAAGCATGTCACCGGTTCCACGCGTCTAGGGACCTTGTCCACCGTCGCCACAGGCACCAACTCGGCTTTCGAGACTTCCGCCTACATCAAGGGAGACTCTCTGATTGTCATGGCTATCGACACCACACAGTATGCCCACAACCTGAAACTCAAACTGCCCTACAAGGTGAAAAGCGGCACTCATCTGCTGTCAACAGGCAACGACGCCCTCTTGCAGGAGTCGCCCTTAGAAATCGCCGAGCCTGTGAGTGAGTTGGACGTTCCGCTGCCGGCACGTAGCCTCAACACCTATATCTTCATCCTCGACCCCGAGAGTGCTGCCATCAGTGATTTCATTCTGCCGGAAGACAAAATCCAAAAGACCTATTACGACTTGAATGGGCGACGCTTGGAAACACCACGTGGACTATGTATCGAGAAATGGGCCGACGGCTTCACCCGCAAAGTAAATTTCGACAATTAAATTAGGAATACCTAGATCATCCTAGTTCATCCTAGAACATCCTAGAACATCCTAGATCATCCTAGGACAACCTAGAATAACCTAGAACATCCTAGAAAATCCTATAAAAACCTAAAAATGCTTCAAGGACTTTAAGGACTTTGGTCCCTAAGGTCCTTGAGTTTTTTGGCTTGTTTTGGTCAAAATCCTATCCTTTTCTGCTCGTCGCTGTCAAGTCGCTCGTTGTCGCAGTGGTTGATGAGCATGGCGAGGGTGTCGCTGCTGTCACCGTGCAGGATGCAGTCGATGTTGTAGTGACGCGCGATGTTCTCTATCTGTCCCCCGCTGAAGTCGTATTTCTCCGCCAAGGTCTGCACGTCCATGTCGCTCAGGTCGGGAATCATCTCATGCCAGATTTTTGCACGAGCCTCTGCTGTGGGTCTCTCGAACTTGATCTTGTAGAGGAAGCGGCGCTCGAAGGCACGGTCGAGGTTCTGCTGCAGGTTGGTGGTGGCGATCATGATGCCGTCGAGCGACTCCATCTCCTGCAGGATGATGTTCTGGATGGAGTTCTCCATCTTATCGACAGCATTCTGCGCCCCGTTCTTGCGTAGGCCGATGATGGCGTCGGCCTCGTTGAACAGCAGGATGGGCGTCTGCTTGGCTTTCTTCACCATCTCTCGATAGCGGTCGAAGAGCGCCTTGATGTTTTTCTCTGACTCGCCCACCCATTTGCTCTTGATTTGCGGCACATCGACCACCATGATGTGGCGTCCTGTCTGGCGAGCCAACTGATACACCGTCTCCGTCTTCCCCGTGCCGGGTGAGCCATAGAACAGGCAGGCGAAACCGTTGCGGAACCCCCTGTCCCTCATGCGCTCTTGCACCTTCTTGAAGTTCTCTGGTTGCAAGCAAGAACCGAGTTCGCTCACCTGTCGCCCGATGCTCTCTGAGAAGAACAGTTTCTTCTCCGTCAGTTGGTCCACTTCCACCAAGTCGGCGATTTTCTCCTCCATAGTGTTGACTTTCAGTTCTGCCAGCAGTACGCGCTTGGCATCCTCGGTCAGTTTGTAACGGTTGTTGTTGGCGATGCCGTCCTCGCACCGATACTCGATGATTTTCTTCTTCATCAGCATGTGCTCTCCGCTGCGCAGTTCTGCCTTGGCATTGTTGAAGGCAGCGTTGCTGTCGAAGACATCTTCCAACTGATTGAGACGGATGTCGTCGTCATCGCGGTTGATGAGCAGATGGCAGAACAAGGCCGCCAGCAACGCATCTTCACTATGGAGGTAATATTCCTTGATACGCTTCACGAAACCCACTTGTGGGTTGTCGTCAAATAGTTTCTGGAGTTCCTCACGCATTTCCCGAGCGGAGATGGCGTCATCGTTGAGGTCTTCGAACCACAATTCGAGCAGTGCGAACAATCCAGCGCAGTCGAGTCCCGTGCGCTGCGGCAGTTCATACACCTCGTTGTGCTTCAGGCAGCGGATGACGGCGGTGGGAACGTCGAAGTCGTCCTCGTCCTTCACATCGCGGAAGCGGAGCAGGCGGCGGCGCACCAGCACGTCGATGTCGGAGGCAAAGCCGAGTGCGCTTATCTTGTTGATGTCCAGATACGAGGCCAGGTCGTCGTAATCCACACGGCGCGGTCCTCGCTCCATGCAGATGCAGAAGAGCACTGCCTGGCGCTCGCTGATGCCATAACTCTTGGCGAGGAAGTTGATTTCTTTCTTGGCTTTCCGCATGAAGGCGGCACTCATCTTTGAGTTCTTCGATAACTCCACCACGCGCTCTATGGCATGGAGCAGTGTCATAGGGTTCTTTCCCGTGTTTTTCTTCGTTGTAACTTTCTTTTCCATTTCTATTGTATTAAGTAGGTAATCAAAATTATCTGCAACTATCATTCTTGTAGGTGTTTTATAGTCTTTAATGTTTCTTTGGCGCATCTTTTCCACTCATCCTCAGTCACATAGCCCGCTATGCTCCATCGTCTGAGAGAAAAATCTGCATCCAAATAAATCATAAAATACTATCATCTAATTTTGATCACCTACTTATGTCTTGTTGGTTTATCATTGAATTCGCAATGATGTTTTTTCTGCTGCGAAATTAGTGCTTCTGTCGGTATTCGTCAAATATTCCTGTATCTTTGGATGGGAATGGGGTGTCAAGGTTTTTGACGCCACTTCAGGATTTGTTATTTCCACTTGCATCAAAGTGGCAAAAACAGTTGGTATTCTGAAGGTTTCAGGCTGCTGGAGCCATTGGAACCTGCTGTATGGGAGTGAGGTGAAAGTGCTTGGTCATCTTTTGGATGAGAGAGGTGGTCTCGCTTTCGGAGAGGTCGAAGATGTCGAGAGCATGGATGCCATTGCAGAACGAAGGGGTGAAGCGGACCCTTTTGTTTTTGAGGTACTTCTCAATCTTTGAGAACAGTTTTTTGGAACTCGTGGAAATTGTTGTCATATTCATGAATGATTAAAGGATGGGTTGTTTGTATCAATAATATAGTAACAAACGAAAAAAAATTCAATAAAAGCCGCAACTTTTTTTAGTAAGGTTACAATTTGAGGGCAAGTGCGGCCTGAAAATCGCGAATAAGCGAGAGCAGAGTCAAGCTTGCTTGAACTTTGCCGAGCGATAGCGATTTACCAAAAGGCCAAGGAGCGGTTAGCCCAGGGCATCCAGGGCGTTTTTCTTACTTCACTTAAACCCAGAGCGTTGCCTAGGGCTGATTGCTTGTTGGCCTTTCAGGCCGTTTTTATGCCGAAAAAAACGAATCCTTCTGTCGTTAGAAACGTTAGGTTAATTCGTGGCGGTCTGCCGCATTCATAATATTTGAGTTTTGGTTTATTCGGTTGTTTCGTGTTCGTTATTCAGAAACGTTCGGTTAATTCGTGGCGGCCTGCCGCATTCATCATATTTGAGTTTTGGTTTATTCGGTTGTTTCGTGTTCGTTATTCATCATTCATCATTATGCAATATATGGATATTTCGTGTTCATTCGTGGATAATTCGTGGGTCATTCGTGGTCATTCGTGTTAACTATCTTCACTAGTGTCCACGAAAAATTTTTAACACTTGATTTTCTTACGATTCGTAAGTTAGCCCCATTCGAAGTCCAAATACAGTTGGCCCTCTTCCCTAGGCTCTTTCGCCCAATTTTTCTTGTCCAACAAGTCTGTCAAGGGCATCTTAATCATCAAAGATGTTGACAAAATCCTAAGTACGTCATAGGTGT